>JAJYBO010000235.1 GCA_021778975.1 Deltaproteobacteria bacterium | reverse complement strand
GAAGCGCATTACAAATTGTTGGAGATGGGGAAAAACCAGATGCAGGCCCGTGATGAGGAATATGAAAAAGCCAGGCTTTCCAGGCAGACGGAAACGCCGTCCGCTTGACTTGTTATGTGAAGGTATTTTTATCGTATTTATAATAATACCAATATTATCAAAAAGTGTGCCACTGATTTCAGGATAAGAAGTTAGCCCGCTCTTAGGTTTTGTGGTTGACGAACAAGGAGTTCATCATGGCCAAAATTGACGCCTTTTTCAAATTGATGCACGATCAAAAAGCTTCGGATTTGCATCTGGTGTCCGGCCAGCCGCCGGCCCTCAGAATCAATGGCGAAATGGAGCGAATCAAATACAAAGTGCTGGATAACGATATCCTGCGCGCCATGCTCTACGAGATCGCTCCCGAAGATAAGGTCAAAATTTTTGAAGAAACCGGCGATGTAGATTTCGGATATGAAATCGCAGGGCTTGCCCGATACCGCGCCAATTTCTTCATGCAGAAATACGGGGTGGCCGCTGTATTCCGAGAGATTCCCAGCACCATTCTGACCGCAGAGCAGTTGGGACTGCCGGGCGTCATTTCCAAGCTGGCGATGCTGCCCCGCGGGCTTGTTCTGGTCACAGGGCCTACTGGCAGCGGTAAATCCACGACGCTTGCCGCCATCGTTGATGTCGCGAACCGAAGCCGCAAAGACCATATCATCACGGTCGAAGATCCCATCGAATTTGTGCATCAAAGTCAGGGCTGCATTGTCAACCATCGGGAAGTGGGGCTTCATACCCGAACTTTCAGCGCGGCGTTGAGGGGAGCGCTCCGTGAAGACCCGGATATCATTCTGGTGGGAGAACTGCGTGATTTAGAAACTATTTCTTTGGCTATCGAAGCGGCTTCCACCGGACATCTGGTATTCGGAACCCTGCATACATCCAGTGCCGCCAAAACCGTTGACCGCGTCATTGAAGTGTTCCCCGCAAATCAGCAGGAGCAGATCCGTTCAACACTGGCCGATGGCTTGAGAGCCGTTATTGCGCAGGTTCTCTTCAAGCGAATTGATAAAAAAGGTCGCTGCGCGGCACTGGAAATCATGATCGCAACGCCCGCGGTCCGAAACCTCATCCGAGAAGGAAAAACTTTTCAGATTCCCTCATCCATTCAGACCGGGAAACGTTTCGGGATGCAGCTTCTGGACGACTGCATCATGGACCTTCTGAACAAAGGGATGATTTCCGCCGAAGACGCCTATGCCAAAGCCAATGACAAGGGAAAATTCAGGCCCATGCTCAAGACGCCGCCATCGGATTTTACGGAAGCCTGATTTTCGGAGGAAGCGATGCGAAAGCAAGAATGTGATTTTATTCTGAACCGAATGCTGGATGTAGATAGAAATGTTTCCGACTTGAACATGACAGTCGGTAAACCATTTCAGGTAGAAAGCTCCGGTCTGCTGAAAAAAGTCGAGATGGATCCCCCTCTCGATGAATTGACGCCGTTTCAGACTGAAGTCATGGCGTTGAACTTGATCAATCGGGATAGACGGCTGACAGAGAATCTGATTCGAGAAGGCTCCTGCGATTTGTCTTACGAGCTTCCAGGTAAGGCCAGATTCCGGGTCAACGTTTTTTCTCAGCAACGAAAGTATTCGATTGTTTTAAGAAAGCTGGAGACCCGTATTCCAACATGTACGGGGCTGAATTTGCCGGAGTCCTTTCTTAATATGGCGAAAGAGAAAAACGGGATTATTCTGGTGACCGGCGCTACCGGGAGCGGTAAATCCACATCGCTGGCGGCCGTTTTAAACGAAATCAACGAAAGTCATCCCGTTCATATTGTTACACTGGAAGATCCGGTCGAGTTTCAGCACCCGCAAAAAAAAGCCACTTTCAACCAGCGAGAGATGGGGACGGATTTCGATACGTTCGCCAACGGCATCCGGGCCGCGCTCCGCCAGGCGCCCAAGGTGATACTGGTTGGCGAAATGCGAGATCGGGAAACGGTTGAAATCGGTATGAGCGCCGCCGAAACCGGCCATTTGGTGCTGAGTACCCTCCATACGGTGGATGCGGGGCAGACCATCAACCGTATTTTGGGTATGTTTAATACCGAAGAGGAAAATCAGATCCGAATTCGCCTGGCAGATACCATTCGCTGGATTGCCTGTCAGCGATTGCTTCCCAAAATGGGGGGTGGTCGGGTAGCGGCTTTTGAAATCATGGGGACCAACTTGCGAGTTAAAGATTCTATTTTACATGGTGAATCCGAAGGTAAAACCTTTTATGAGATCATCCAGGCGGGGGCTGCCTTTGGGATGACCACGTTTGACAGTTATATCGTCAAACTGTTTGGGGAGGGACTGATTTCAGAAGAAACAGCCATGACATATGCGTCGCGTAAGGCCATTGTGGGGCGCGGCGTTGATATGGTCAAGAGCGGCCGCGGGGAAGCGACCACTGATATCGAAAATCTCGAAGTGGATACGCAATATGGCAGAAACGCAAAACGAAAATTGTAGTTTCAAGAAAGCAGGAGGTATTCATGGATGTTGTCTGCAGTCAGTGTCAGGGAAAGTTCAAAATTCCAGATGAAAAACTGCCCGCGGACCAGGTGGTGTTCATTCCGTGTCCTCGCTGCAAATTCAAGTTGACGCTTGACACCCGAACACGAAAACCGCTTGTGGAGAGCGGCTTCCAATCAGAAACCAGGCCAGTTTCTTCGCCCAATTTTCAAAAGAACAGTGCTTTTCAGATGGACGACGACGATGCCTCTGATGACGAAGGGGTCTTTCTCGAGTCGCTGGATTCCGAAGCCAAAACCGCTCTCATATGCGAGCCTGAGCCACCGGTGATTCCCCGAATACAATCTTCTCTCAGACATCTTGGATACCATGTCGCTGCGTGTACGGCTATTGCGGATGCGCTTAAAAAATTACGCTTTCAGAGTTATGATATGATCGTCCTGAACGAGCTTTTTGGGTGTACGGATCCAAATGACAATCCCGTGCTGACCTATCTGAATGGATTGAATATGTCAACACGGCGGGGTATATTCGTCGTGTTGATGAGCAAACGTTCGCATATTCGCACGATGGATAAAATGGCGGCATTTAACAAAAGTGTAAATGTCATCGTTCATATGAAAGATTTGAACGAGATGGTAAAGATTCTTCGCCGGGCGATGGAAGATCACGCGGCGTTTTACAGTGTTTTTATGGAAACTCTGGAACGGGTTGGCAGAGGATAGTTTAGACGACAATGGCTTACACATGTTCCGATTACCGGCTCGAAATGATATTGCTGGGGTTGACCCGCAGACTTACGGAAGAATCGCTCTCCGAAGAAGAAAAGAAACAACTTCTGGAAGAAATCCACCGGATAGAAATTGTGATGGGGCTTTGATGCCGGGTTTTTATGGCGACGATAACCGGCTGATGATACGCAGCCCTTCGAGCGTGAGATCCGCTTCAACGGTTTCGATGGTTCTGGAGACGCCCGCCATCAGCACCGATAACCCGCCGGTGGCGATAATCTTGGGAGTTGCCCCCATCTCTTCTTTTAAACGCGTGACCATACCATCCACCAGCCCGGCATATCCATAAATAATTCCTGATTGAATACTGCCTGCCGTATCTTTTCCGATGACATGAAGCGGAGGGGTGAAAATTTCGACGCGAGGCAATTTGGAGGCGTTTTTAAACAATGCCTCGGCTGAAATCATGATGCCCGGAGTGATAGCGCCCCCCAGGTACTCTCCGGCTTCGGAAACGACATCGAATGTTGTGGCGGTGCCAAAATCAATGATAATCAGACTGGTGCGGTATTTGTGATAGGCGGCGACCGCGTTGACTATTCGGTCGGCGCCGACCTCTCCGGGATTGGTATAAAGAATCGGCATTCCTGTAAACGTGCGGGCATCCACCCATTCGGGAGCATGGTGGAGATACTTGCGGCAGAAGGCGTCCAGTATATTGACCAGAGGGGGAACGACGCAGGCGATGATGGTTCTGTCTATTTGCCGGGAATGAATCTGGCTGCCTTCAAACAGGTTGTGAACCAGAACGTGAAATTCGTCTTCCGTGATGTTGCGTTCGGTTCGGATGCGCCAGTCTTTCACCAGCAGATCCTCCTGATATACCCCCAGTACGATGTTGGTATTGCCCACATCAATCACAAGCAGCATGAGAATCTCCTTTCAGGGCGTCTATGATCCGAACCGTGGCGATAGTTCTGGCGACATCGTGAACGCGCACGATATGCGCGCCCCCAAGAATGCTGGCGGCGACCACTGCCTGGGTTCCGGTTTCAATCCGTTCCATATCCGCGGCAATTGATGCGGAAGACGTTTGAGAGAATTCGGTCTTGAGCAGTTTTCGAATGAACGCTTTCCGGGACGGCCCTATGAGAATCGGCGCGTTCAGAGATGCAAAGAAATTCAGACAGCGCACTATCGTCAGGTTGTGGGCAATGGTTTTGCCAAAACCAATGCCAGGATCAATGATGATGCGGGAGCGATCTACCCCGTGATGAATGGCGTTTGAGATACTGTCCGTCAAAAAGTTTCGAATATCGGTCAGCAGATCGTCGTAGTGGGGCGATGCCTGCATGGTTT
>JAJYBO010000025.1 GCA_021778975.1 Deltaproteobacteria bacterium | reverse complement strand
GACTGGCCCTGGATGTGTACCATGTGCCAGCGGTGCATTTATGTTTGTCCGATGAAGATTGATATTCCTCAGTTGGTGTTTAACGCCCGTGGGTTGCGTCCGAGGGAGCAGCGTCCCAAAGGCATTCTGGCGTCATGCGACATGCAGCTCCGAAACGACAGCACCAGCGCTATGGGGATATCTCCGGATGATTTTAAATTCGTAGTACAGGATGTGCTGGAAGAAGTTCGGGAATCGCAGCCGGAATTTGCCGATATGCAGGCGCCAATTGACAAGGAAGGCGCTGAATTCTTTTTGAATCAGAACTCCAGAGAACCGGTGACCGAGCCGAATGAATTGCTTCCGCTCTGGAAGATTCTTCATCTGGCCGGTGTGGACTGGACGTATGGCAGCCATGGATGGGCGGGAGAAAATTACTGTCTGTTTCTGGCCGACAATAATTCTTGGGAAAAGGTTACCCGAACCACGGTGAATCAGGCCAATAAACTGGGGTGCAAGATATTTCTCAATACCGAGTGAGGGCACGTTACATTCTCAGTCCGGGCCGGACTGAAAAAATTCAATATCGAACATAATTTTGAAGTTAAAAACATTTATGAGTACTATGCCAAATGGATTCGTGAAGGCAGACTGAAAGTCAATTCCGACTGGAACAAAGATCTGAAAATCAAGTTTACGGTTCAAGATCCCTGTCAGATCGTTCGTAAAAGCTATGGGGATCCCATTGCCGAAGATCTGCGCTTCGTAGTCAAGTCCGTAGTGGGGGAAGAGAATTTCGTTGACATGCAGCCGAACCGTTCCAACAACTACTGCTGCGGCGGCGGCGGCGGCTTTCTGCAATCCGGGTTCAAAGAACAGCGCCTTGCGTATGGTCGTCTGAAAGATCAGCAGATCAAGGCGACCGGCGCGGACTACTGCATTGCCGGGTGTCATAACTGCCACGCTCAGATTCATGAACTCAGTGAGCATTACGGTGGTAATTATCCGGTGGTTCACCTCTGGACGCTCATCTGCCTTTCTCTGGGGGTTCTGGGACCAAACGAACGGGAATACCTCGGAGATGATCTGAAGGAAGTCAATGTATTCCATCCTGAGACGGCAGAATGATGACGCCCCGGCAGAAAGTGTAAGCAGCACACATTCCATGTCATTGATTTGCCCGTAACCCTCTGATGACATGGAATGTGCTGAATGTTGACTTTCTGTTGCGGCCATCTCGATTTTGACTTTTTGAAAGTTCATCGTTTAACGAGGAGGGCACATGATTGTTGCCAAAAGAAAACCTTTTGATGAAATCAGACAGCTTCTGAAAGGCTATAAAAAAGTCCTGAACGTGGGATGCGGCACCTGTGTGGCGGTGTGTCTGGCCGGCGGCGAAAAAGAAGTCTCTGTGCTGAATGCTGAACTGGATATGGCCGGAAAGCTGGATAACACCCCCATAGAGATTGCAGGCATTACCATCGAGCGTCAGTGTGACAGGGAATATCTGGAAGCTCTGGATTCGAAGGTGGGAAATTATGAGGCGTTGCTATCCATGGCCTGCGGTGCCGGGATTCAGTTTTTGGCCGAGCGGTATCCTCAGATACCGGTATTGCCGGCGGTGGATACCACTTTTATCGGTGTCAATCAGGCGGTTGGCTGGTATGAAGAACGATGCCGTTCATGCAGTAGCTGCGTGTTGGGACATACCGGCGGGATTTGTCCGGTAACCATGTGCGCCAAAGGTCTCTATAATGGTCCTTGCGGCGGCACCAACAAGGGCAGTTGCGAAATAGACACCAATCAGCCCTGCGCCTGGTACATGATTTACGAGCGGTTAAAAGGGCAGGGACGTCTCGATTGTATCCTGGAAATTTCGCCTCCCAACGATTGGCAAAATCAAATCCCAAGAACCGTCATCCAGCCCGGTTACAGCAAGCCGGAAGCAGCCGCGAAATAATGAGGAAGCCGATATGAAATCAGGAAGTAATTTAGAGAAAATCTTGAAGGCGGGTCATTTTGCGTTTACGGGCGAGTTGGGGCCGCCCCGAGGCACCGGTGCTGAAGAAGTCAGACACAAGGCGTCTTTTTTGAAGGGGAATGTAGATGCCGTCAACATTACCGACAACCAGACGGCCGTTGTGAGGATGTCGAGCTGGGCGGCGTCTCTGATCGTGCTTCAGGAAGGTCTGGAGCCAAACTATCAGATGGTGTGCCGCGATCGGAACCGGCTGGCCATGCAGAGTGACATTTTAGGCGCTTATACGCTGGGGATCCGGAATATGCTGTGTCTGTCCGGCGATCATCAGAAATTCGGCGATCATCCGCAGGCCAAAGGTGTTTTCGACATTGACTCCATGCAGTTGATTGGTATGGTCAAGAAAATGCGCGATGAGGGTAAATTTCTGGGGGGTACGGAAATTCTGAATCCTCCCCAAATTTTCATCGGCGCCGCCGCCAACCCGTTTGCGGATCCCTTTGAATGGCGGGTGCATCGTCTGGCCAAAAAGATCGCTTCGGGCGTGGACTTTGTACAGACCCAGTGCATTTACAACATGGAGAAATTCCGTGCGTTTATTAAACAGGCCAACGACATGGGATTGACCGAAAAAGTGTATATCCTTGCCGGCGTCACCCCCATGAAAAGCGTCGGTATGGCCAAGTATATGAAGTCAAAAGTTCCGGGCATGGATGTGCCGGATGATATTATCAAACGACTTCAGGGCGTTGATAAAACGAAAGTTGCGGATGAAGGTATCAAAATCGCCTGTGAACAGATCGAAGAATTCAAGGAAATGAAAGGGGTTGCCGGCGTTCATTTAATGGCGATCGAGTGGGAACACAAGGTTCCTGAAATTGCAGAAAGAGCGAAGGTGCTGCCCAGACCCGTGATAGACTGATTCAGATTACCTGTATCTGTATCGAAAACCCGGACTGACATGTCAGTCCGGGTTTTTTTATTGAAAGCAGCCGTTGAAAATGCTAACTGATTTGACAGCGGATATCCGTAACAGCCGTTTTTTTAAGAATGGCGTTGATCCGGTCAATAATGTCTTTTTTGATAAATTGAAAATGGTGGCTCCAGACGGCGCTGCTCACATGGACGATAAGAACAGGATGCTTGTATGCGGCAGGGCGGACATTTTCGGCAACGGATTCTTCGACAATTTCTTCCCAGATGCTGCAAATGCCGATGAATGTGGAAATTTTTTCTGGCTGACATGTCTTCAGCGTTCTGGGCAAAATTGCGCCGATGTGTTCCAGAGGCTCGGAAGATGACGTTTTCATGTTGCTGCTATACGAATGTAACCTGTTTTTGTCAATGAATTTGATTATGGAGGGAAGGAAGGAGAATACAGAATGGAAACGATTCGGGTGATTTATGAAGGTAAGGTTTGTGAGCTGCCGGTAATTGTCGGTACAGAAGGCGAAAAAGCCATTGATATCTCAAGGTTGCGACAGACAACCGGGTTGATAACTCTGGATCCGGGGTTTGGCAATACCGGCAGTTGCACCAGCGCCATTACGTTTATGGATGGCGAAAAAGGTATTTTGCGATACCGGGGCATTCCGGTCGAAGAGCTTGCCGAACATTCCATTTTTACGGAAACCGCGTACCTGCTGATTCACGGCGTGCTGCCCACCCGTCAACAACTGAACCAGTTTTCCGTACTCCTGAATGACAATTCGCTGATTCATGAAGACATGCAGTTCTTTTTCCAGAACTTCCCCAGAGCATCCCATCCGATGGGGATAGTATCCGCCATGGTCACCGCGCTGCGCAGTTTTTATCCGGAACTCAAGATCAACGACGAAGAGGAAATCAATTTGACGGTCACCCGTCTGTTGTCCAAGATCCGCACACTGGCGGCGATGTCGTATAAAATATCCCGGGGGCACAAGGTCATCTATCCCCGACCGGATCTGACGTATTGCGCCAATTTTCTGAACATGATGTTCGACAATCCGGTCCGACCATACTGCATTGACGATACACTGGTCAATGCACTGAATGTTTTCTGGATTTTGCATGCGGACCACGAACAGAACTGTTCCACATCAACGGTCAGGATGGTCGGGAGCGGCAGGGTGAACCTGTATGCCGCCATTTCTGCAGGAATTGCGGCGCTGTGGGGGCCTCTGCATGGCGGCGCGAATCAGGCCGTGATCGAAATGCTGGAAAAGATTCACAGAGAAGGCGCCAACGTCAGGGATGTCATTCTGCGCGCCAAAGACAAGAATGATCCGTTCCGGTTGATGGGCTTTGGGCACAGGGTGTACAAAACCTATGATCCCAGGGCGAAGATCATGAAAAAAATGTGCGACAGCGTCCTTCAGAAGCTCAAGATTCACGATCCGCTTTTGGACATCGCCCGTCAGTTGGAAGAAACCGCCCTGACAGATGCGTATTTCATTGACCATCATTTGTATCCCAACGTGGATTTTTACAGCGGCATCGTATTGCGGGCCATGGGAATTCCCACCAACATGTTTACGGTGATGTTCGCCATTGGCAGGCTTCCCGGATGGATCGCCCAGTGGAAGGAAAGTCGGGATGATCCGGACTGGAGATTGAGCCGGCCGCGCCAGATATATGTCGGTCCTGCCCAGACCCACTATCTGCCGATTGACCGGCGTCATTGATATCCATCGGATGTCTAACCATTTTTATGATGAAAGGAGGCGATTCATGAGACTCAGATTTTCTGGTATCCGGTGGGTGGTTGTTTTATGCGTGGTCGTTTGCAGCAGCAACACCGTACTGGCTGGAGAGATTCAGAACAAGCTCGTTTCGGAAAGCACTCTGGAACAGGTGATGAAACGGGGCGTTTTGAAAGTGGGGATGTCCACATTCGTCCCCTGGGCCATGAACGATAAAAACGGTCAGCTCATCGGCTTTGAAATTGACGTGGCCAAACGCCTGGCCAGCGATATGGGCGTTATGGTCGAGTTTTCGCCCACCAAGTGGGCGGGGATCATTCCCGCGCTTCTGACCGGGAAATTTGATATTATCATTGGTGGCATGGGGATCCGACCGGACAGGAATCAGAAGGTCAATTTCAGTATTCCCTATGATTATACAGGGCAATCCATCGTTGCCAACAAGAAACTGGCCGCAGGCTTCGCGACGCTGGAGGATTTCGACCGCCCGAATGTCACCATTGCCGTCCGCCTGGGTTCTACGGCTGTTACCGCGGCCAAACAGTTTATGCCCAAAGCCAAACTGACGCTTTTTGACGATGAATCGGAAGCGTATCAGGAAGTCATCAATGGCAGAGCGTATGCGGTAATCGGTTCCGCGCCGACGCCGGCGTTTCAGGCGATGAAGCATCCAGATACCCTGTTTTTACCGCTGAAGGACACGTTTACCCGTGAACCCATCGGCTTTGCCATCCGAAAGGGGGATGTGGACACCCTCAATTATCTCGATAGCTGGATTACGGTCGTGTCCGCGGAAGGCTGGCTGAAAAAGACCAAACACTACTGGTTTGAAACCACGGGCTGGGAATCCCTGATTCAATGACATCACCTCCCCGTAGCGATCTGACCGTCATAACTACCCATGTGAATGCGGACTTTGACGCCGTCGCTTCCATGCTGGCGGCGCAAAAGCTTTATCCGGAAGCGGTGGTGGTATTTCCGGGATCCCAGGAAAAAAATCTACGAAATTTCTTTATTAAATCAATGGCCTATCTTTTCAATATGAAAGATATCCGCAACATTGATTTTCAAGATATCCGCAAACTGGTACTCGTGGACACCCGTCAGCCAGGACGAATCGGCAAATTCGCCGGTCTTGCCGACAATCCGGATGTCGAAATTCATATTTACGACCACCATCCGGCCATGGCGTCAGACATTCGGGCGCATCGGGATATCCAGAGAATGACCGGCGCCACTGTCACCATCCTCACGGAAATCCTCAGAGAAAAACACCTGGATATTTCGCCGGATGAAGCCACCATCCTGTGTCTGGGTATTTATGAAGACACCGGCTCTTTTACGTTCCCCTCCACCACGGAACATGATTTTTTAGCCGCGGCCTATCTGCTCACCAAAGGTGCGAACCTGAATACCATCGCATCCATGATTTCCCGTGAAATCAGTCCGGAGCAAATCGGCCTTTTGAATGACATGATTCAGTCCGCCACCCACTATATCATCAATGGAATTGACATTGTTCTGACACAGACCATGAGTGACAATTACATTCCGGATTTTGCGGTTCTGGTCCACAAACTGATCAAGATGGAAAATCTGAATGCCATTTTTGCGCTTGCCAGTATGGAAAATAAAACTTATGTGGTGGCCAGAAGCCGGATACCGGAAGTGGATGTCGGCGCGATTGTGACGCTGTTGGGGGGCGGCGGACACAGTTATGCAGCCTCGGCGACGCTGAAAGATCAGATGCTGACCCAGGTGGAGCATCGCCTGCTGGATATTCTCTATAAAAAGGTCCGCGCCCGGCGTAAAGCCGGGGATATCATGTCGTCACCGGCCATAACCGTAGGCGCTGATATCTCCTGTAAAGACGCCGCGGCGCTTTTGACCCGATACAACATCAATGCCCTGGTGGTGACGGAAAATCCGGACAGACAGGGCGGTCCGGTTGGATTCATTTCGCGGCAGGTTCTTGAGAAGGCGCTGTTTCATCGCCTGGATCACATTCCGGTGCGGGACTACATGACCACCGATATGGCCTGGGTGACACCGGATGCGGATATGCCGGAAATTCAGCAGAAGATCATCGAGAACAAGCAGCGGGTGCTGCCGGTGGTGGAAAATAACACCATCAAGGGTGTTATTACCCGAACCGATTTGTTGAACATCTTGGCCAGACAGAGCCAGCAAAACAGTCTGGAAAACCCGTTTGATCCCAACCGGGACGTCACTCATGCCAGAACCCGCAATATCATCAATTTCATGGCCGAACGGCTTTCTGTCCGGATTATTGATCTGCTGAAATCTATCGGTAATACGGCGCATGACCTGGGGCTTAGCGCCTATGTGGTTGGCGGGTTTGTACGGGACTTGTTTCTGTATCGTCCGAATGAGGATGTGGATATCGTGATTGAAGGCGACGGTATTTTCTTCGCCAGACAGTTTGCCGAGCGGGTTCATGCCCGGGTGCATACGCACGAAAATTTCGGGACCGCGGTGATTACCTTTCCAGATGGATTCAAAATTGATGTGGCGTCCGCCCGAATGGAGTATTATAAATTCCCTACAGCGTTACCGGTTGTTGAAATGAGTTCCATCAAGCTGGATCTGTTCCGAAGAGATTTTACCATCAACACGCTGGCCATCCAGCTCAGTCCCGAACGTTTTGGAATGTTAATTGATTTTTTCTCCTCACAAAAAGATCTCAAGGAAAAGACCATTCGGGTGCTGCACAATCTGAGTTTTGTGGAAGACCCCACGCGGGCGTTTCGCGCCATCAAGTTTGAACAGCGTTTCGGCTTTACCATCGGCAAACTGACGGCGAGTCTCATCGAGAACGCGGTCAAGATGGATTTGTTTTCTCGATTGAGCGGTAGAAGAATCATAAATGAAATCAAACAAATTCTGGAAGAAGAAAATCCGGCGCTGGCCATTGCGAGACTGGATGATTTTTATCTGTTGAAAGCGATCCATCCCTCCTTGCAGCTTACCGGCGATATGACAGCGCTTCTGAACGCGGTCCGAAAGGTGGTATCATGGCACGATCTGCTGTTTCTAAAGGAAGCCTATGCAAAGTGGACGGTTTATTTCATGGCAATTATCGCCGGAATGGATTATAAAGGGGCGATTGACGTCTGTACACGACTGGAGCTGGCCCCGCGATATCGCCTTCTGTTGTGCAAGGATCGGTTTTCTGCAGAACGAACTCTCTTCTGGCTGGAACACAATACCCCGATATCCAACAGTATGTTGTGTGAAAAATTATCCGGAGTCAAAACGGAGCTGCTGCTTTACATGATGGCCGCCACCCGTCAGGAGTATATTCAGCGGGCCATTTCCAGTTTCTGCGTTACACTGCGATACATTCAGCCGGAAACCACCGGAAAAGATTTGTTGGCGATGGGCATCACGCCGGGGCCTGTTTATAAAGAACTTCTCAAATCCCTGCGCGATGGAAAATTGGATGGAACATTGAAAAACAAGGACGATGAGCAGGCGTATGTCATTGACAGGCTGGGATTGAAAGCCCGCTATGTCATGCCGGCGGCATCGTGATTGCCGATGAACCGGTTCGGGGTTCATCGTGATGTTTACAGGAGTTCAATAAATGAGTGTAAAAAAACGGATATTGAGCGGTATGCGTCCGACCGGATCTTTACATCTGGGAAATTATCATGGCGCACTGGCCAACTGGGTCGGCATGCAGGACGCATACGATTGTTTTTTCTTCATTGCAGACTGGCACGCGCTGACCACCGACTATGAAAACACGGGCAATATGTCCGTATTCGCCCATAATATGATGATTGACTGGTTGAGCGCCGGACTGTCTCCCGAAAAAAGCACGCTGTTTGTTCAGTCCAGCGTTCTGGAGCATGCCGAGCTGTTTCTATTGCTGTCCATGATTACCCCGGTTCCCTGGCTGGAGCGTAACCCCACGTATAAAGATCAGATCATTCAGCTCGACAATAAGGATTTATCCACCTTCGGATTTCTGGGATACCCGGTGCTGATGGCGTCCGATATCATTATCTACAAGGCGCACGGCGTTCCGGTGGGGCTGGATCAGGTGCCTCATGTCGAAATTACCCGTGAAATCGCCCGGCGCTTCAACTATCTCTACGGAAATGTGTTTCCGGAGCCGGAAGCCGTGCTGACCGAATCTTCTAAAATTCTGGGGCTGGATCGGCGCAAGATGAGCAAAAGTTATCAGAATACCATTCTGCTGTCCGAAAAACCCGAAGATATCCGCGCCAAAGTGTCCACGATGGTGACGGATCCCGATCGCGCTCGGCGCAAAGATCCTGGAAATCCGGATATCTGCAATGTATTTGAATTTCACAAACTTTATTCCCCGGCGGATACTGTGGCCGATATCGGCGCCCGGTGCCGCACCGCGGCTGTCGGATGTGTGGAATGCAAGAAAATGATGGCCGAACGTCTGGTCGAGGCGCTGGCCCCGGTCCGAGACAAACGCCAGTATTACGAAGCCCGGCCGGAACTGGTCAGGGAGATTATAGAATCGGGCAATCAAAAAGCCCGGACCGCGGCGCGGCAAACCATGGAAGAAGTTCGGGCCGCGGTGTTTCACAAGACGATATAAGGAGGAAAGATATATGAAAGAAGTGGTTATCGTTTCGGCATGCAGAACTGCCATCGGTGCTTTTGGAAAGAGCTTGAAAGACTTGAACGGGGCTACTCTGGCAAGTATCACCATGAAAGAAGCGGTCCGGCGCGCCGGCATTGATCCGGCGATGATAGACGATGTGCGGTATGGATGCTGTATGGAGCATCACGACACCCTCAATACCACCCGCGTGGCGGCGCTCATGGCGGGTATCCCCGAAACCGTGACAGCGGCCACCATCAACCGTGTCTGCATCTCCGGGATGGAAGCCGTTGTTTCCGGAATGGCCATGATCCAGGCGGAAATGGCCGATATCATTCTGGCCGGGGGTGTCGAGCATATGTCCGGGGTTCCCTATGCCGTTACCGGCACCCGGTGGGGATGCCGTTTGCAGGATCAGGTGTTTGTGGACGCCATGATTCATGCGCTGCATTGCGGTTCTTATATCATGCCGCTCGATGCGACGGCGCCGCTGAACCTTCAGGAAGAACCCGCCAAATTTTTTGCCGGAAAACCCTATATCATGGGGCATACCGCGGAATTTGTGGCGCATCTTCATAATATCAGCCGGGAAGAGATGGACGAGGTGGCGCTCAGAAGCCATAACAATGCGGAAAGAGCGACGTTGGACGGCACGTTTAAAGATGAAATCGTTCCGGTGGAGATCCCCCAGAAGAAAAAAGCGCCGATCATTTTCGATAAGGACGAACATTTCAGGCCCGGGTTGACGTTCGATCAGCTCCAGAAACTGCCTATGGGATTCATTCCCAAGACCGGCAAGGTCACGGCCGGCAATTCCAGCGGCCTGAATGACGGTTCTGCCGGGATGGTCATCATGTCCGCCGACAAGGCTAAAGAATTGGGGCTTCAACCGATAGCCAGAATCAAAGCCATCGGCAGAGGCGCCTGCCATCCGGCGGTAATGGGGCTGTCTCCGGTGCCGGCGGTGCGCAATCTGATGCAGAAAAGCGGTCTTGCCATCACGGATTTCGACCTGATCGAAGTCAATGAGGCGTTTGCCGCCCAGTATATTGGTTGTGAAAAAGAACTCGGCCTGAACCGGGATATCACCAACGTCAATGGTTCGGGAATCGGGCTGGGTCATCCTGTCGGCGCCACCGGCGCCAGAATTATGATCACCCTCATGTACGCCATGAAAAAACAGGGAAAAACACTGGGGCTTGCCACACTTTGCGGTGGCGGCGGCGTGTCCATGGCCTGCGCCATTGAGATGCTTTAATCGAAATTCCGGAGTTAAGCCCCCAGCTCTGTGCTGTGGGGGTAGCTCCGGAATTATCAGGTGGCGAATTCCGCCTTTCATTCACTGTATTCAATCTTTAAATTGAAAACCACATGTTTTTCCGCAAATCTTCACCTCCTGAATATCCCGCTGGTCTATGGGAAATATCTTGCATACCTGAGGTCTGCAAATGCCATATGTCAGACAGCCGCCTTCCTTTGTCAGCATCGGACATGTAAAGAGAAGATTGCAGCAGGTACCGCACTGTCGGCAGTCTCCCTCTCGCGTCAGTAGTTGTTCCCGGACATATCCTTTTCGAAAATGAACCAGATAAAATCGCCTCAATTTGCCGGAGGCATGGCATAAAAAACGTGACTGATGAAAAATCCGTCCACATGCAGAACTGCATCGGCGAACCGGATATGTCAATACAGCAAGATGATCTATCATGCGTTTGTTTGTAACGCCCTTAGAGTACATAATTAAAAACCGCTCCTGTCTACGAATTATGAAATATGAATTACGAATCCCTCGATGGTCTATCTGATGGCGATCTGAATGATAACACCATGCCGTGTATATTCGGATATTACGGAGTTCTCACAAGGCCGTCCCGCCAGGTGATGAAGCACGTCGTCGGATGATTGATTGACAATGATAAACGCGTTTAGTGAAACGGCGTTTTCAATGGCGTATTCCGAAGATGGAGGCTCAAAAGTCTGTATTGCAAACGGCCATGAGCGGGTTTGGATTTCACCGATATAATTTGAAACGGCTTCCCGCCATAACGCTGTGTTGACATCCGAATGGGGGGTTTGTGAAAGGCCGTTGATTTGCAGCACCTTTTCCATCTGAAATTCGTCCTGAAGCCACCGGATGATGACAGGGCTGAAAGTGATCAACGGGTCATCCGTCTTACGCTGTTTCTGATCTTGAAGCGCCAGCAGCGCCCATGCCTGAAGCCGTTCGCGGGTCATGTAATCGCCGGGATCATCGGCTGGAAGCGTGAAATTTTCCAGCAATCCTCCGGATTTTTCAGTTTCGCCGCCGGTAGCCGCCATGAACCGTTTTTCGATATCTGAGATACCCTCCAGTTGACGGTTAATGTCACACTGCTGCCTGTCATATTCCGCGGCGATTTCCAGAAACAAACGGGCGTTTGTCAGCGCTTTCGACACTGGCGCCGCCGGTTCCTGGTAATGTAGAATTTCAGATTCGATCATGGACGAAAGGGCTTCCGTGAACGGTGCTTCCGACTGGTGGATATTAAGCAGCGCCAAATCGTCGCCTTTGTGAAGTTTCGCCCATTCCTGGTACTCCGCCGCCACTTTTTGAAGGCGGTTGCCATCGTCGGCTATCGGAACTCGAATTTCGAGCGCTCCGTTATCCTTGAAAGGATGAAGAAATGGCGGCGTTTGTCCGGCTGAAGGCCGGTATAAGGCGATTCTGGGGAAAACAGCCGTGATCGCCTGCACGGTCGCTGCGTCTATCCAGGTAAATGGAAAGTATATAGGGGTCATGTAGAACTTATCTCTCAGATTTTTTCGTCATGTAACGTTATGCCTCTGGCGGCCAGCTCATCTCGGATGCGGTCGGCCAGCTCCCAGTTCTTTTCGGCGCGCGCGCGGCGTCGCTTTTCGATCAGTTCCAGGTCGCCGGATGGCACGGATGGAACATCCGCTGGAAGTAAATGAAGTATCTGATCTATTTGCCGGAAGGTGGACAGCATTTTGGAAGCGCCGTCCGAATCCAGTGTGTTTTGCCGCATCAGTCTGTTTATTTGCCGGATAACGGTAAAAAGATGCGCCAATCCCGCCGATATGTTCAGGTCGTCATCCATGGCCTTGATGAAGCCATTGCGAATGTCGTAGATGACCTGATCGGTTTCCGGACAGGGGGCGCCGCCTGTCGTGGTTGCATGTTCCAGACGGCTCATAAAAGTATCTAAACGGTTCAATGCCCTGCGGGCTTCATCCAGCCGTTCCCGGGAAAATGTCAGCGGCTTCCGGTAGTGTCCCGAAAGCAGCCAGAAGCGCACCACCCGCTTTGAATACCCCATGCTTGCGATATCTTCAAGGGTAATCCGCGTCTTTTTCTCATCCACTTTTTTGCCGTGGATCAAAACCCGATCGCAGTGTATCCAGAAACGCGCCAGCGGTTTTCCGTTGAGCGCCGCAGCAATGGCGATTTCATTTTCATGATGAGGAAACATCAGTTCCCGGCCGCTGGTATGAATATCAAACGACGGCCCCAGGTATTTCATGGACATGGCCGCGCACTGCAAATGCCAGGACGGACGGACATTTCCCCAAACGGTTTTAGTGTAAATTCCCCGTTTCAGTTCGGAAAGGCGCGCCCGTTTGAGCAGGGTGAAATCTCTGGGGTTGTCTTTTTCGTAATCGTCCATATCCACCGTCGCTCCGACCCGTATCTTGTTCAGATCAACGCCGGAAAGTCCACCGTATTCGGGAAGACGCGAGATGTCAAAATAGAGGGAATGAAGTTTTTCGTAAGCGAATCCTTTTCTGGCCAGTTGTTCCGACAGTTCCACCATATCCGGGATATGTTCGCTGGCTCTGGGGTAGCAGGAGGCCGGTTCGACGCCCAGCGCCACAATGTCCTGGTGAAAAAGATCAATATACGTTCGGGTGAAATCCGGAAGGCTTTCTCCGGCGGCTTCGGAGCCATTGATGGTCTTATCGTCCAGATCGGTGATGTTCATGACGTGGGTGACGTCATACCCTCTGAACTTCAAATACCGGTAGAGCAGATCGGAAAATACGAACCGCCGGCAGTCTCCGATGTGCATCCGCGCATGGGCGGTGGGGCCGCAGGAATACATGGAGACTTTTCCGGGGACATTGGATTTGAACGGCTCTTTGCGCCGGGTCAGGGTGTTAAAAAGGGTCATATCAATTTTTTCACGGATGGCGAAAACCGGCGTACTCAGATAGCGTTCGCCGCCATCCGGAAAGATCACCACAATTACGCCTTCAGAGAGTTGTTCGGCCTCTTTGAGGGCGATGTGCATGGCCGCGCCGCTGCTCATCCCTACAAAAAGCCCTTCTTCGATGGACAGCCTGCGGCACATGTCGAAGGCGTCTTCATCGTCAATATTGACCTTTTTATCCAGGCGGTTCTTATCATAAATTTCGGGCATATAGGCTTCTTTCATGTTTTTGAGCCCCTGAATTTTATGCCCCAGATAGGGTTCGACGCCGACGATGCGGACATCCGGATTGTATTCTTTCAACCGGCGAGACATACCCATCAGCGTTCCGGACGTTCCCATCGTCGCCACCAGGTGGGTGATGGCGCCCTGCGTCTGCTCCCAGATTTCAACCGCCGTGCCTTCATAATGAGCGCGCCAGTTGGAAGGGCTGTTGTATTGATCCGCCATAAAATAGGTGTCGGGGTTTTCCCTGGCCAGTTTGTAAACCTCTTCGATCGCGCCGTCGGTGCCCATATGTCCGGGCGTCAGCATAATTTCAGCGCCCCTGGCTTTTAGAATTTTCTGGCGTTCGACGCTGACCGCCTCGGACATGGTCAAAAGCAGCTTATAGCCTTTGACGGAGCATACCAGCGCCAGCCCGATCCCGGTATTGCCGCTGGTGGCCTCGATAACGGTTTTACCGGGAACGAGTTTGCCCGATTTTTCCCCGTCTTCAATCATTTTAAGCGCCGGACGGTCTTTAATGGAGCCTCCTGGATTGAAATACTCCAGCTTGGCCAGAATGCGGACATTGGGATTGGGATTCAGATGCCGGATGGGAACCAGCGGGGTATTGCCGATGGCGTCCAGTATGGAGGTGTACATCATGCGTTTTCCCTGATTTTCTGCAAGAAAGCGTCTGAAAAGAGCCGGGGGGTCGCTTTCAGCACTTCAATGATTTGTTCCTGAACCTGTCGTTCATTCGGGGAAGCGTCCACGATTCTGAACCGGTTGGGTTCGGCGCCGGCCAGTTCCAGATAACCGGCGCGGACGCGTTCGTGAAAGGTGAACGTCTCTCTTTCAAAGCGGGATTCGTTTCCGGGACGGTATCCCGTCTCGAGTTGTTTCCATGCCCGCGCCAGCCCCGTGTCCGGCGGCAGGTCGAGCAGGATCGTCAGATCGGGCATGAGATTTCGGCATGCGAGCCGGTGCAGTTCATGAATGAACCCCATATCCAGCCCCCTGGCGAATCCCTGATAGGCCAGCGTCGCGTCGAAATAGCGGTCGCAGATCACCACCTCTCCGGCCTGAATCAGGGGTAGAATGATTTCGCGGATGTGCTGCGCCCGATCGGATGCGTACAGCAGCAGTTCCGCTACCGGATCAATGTGTATGCTGTCGGGATCCAGCAAAATGGAGCGAATCTTTCTGCCGATGATCGTGCCGCCGGGTTCCCGCGTAATGACGCATCGCAACCCCGCCTGTTTCAGAAAATCGTACACATGGCGGATCTGCGTGGATTTTCCTGATCCTTCAATACCTTCCAGTGTAATGAATATGCCTTTCATTCCTGCCGTTTATCTCCTGAATCCAGAATTCCGTTTTCCGGATTTCCTTTATAAAATTGTCGTTCCAGGAGCTTGTGATACGATGTCCAGGCGGTTCCTGGGTCTTCGGATGCCATAAATTCTCGGATTCCCTTGACCTTGGAATCAATTTCATCAATATGATTCAGCAGGACGGCTTCGATGGTCTTGGGAACTTCCGGAGAACCAAATTCTCGCACGCCATGATGGCTGACGATTAGATGTTTCAGCAAGACCGCCTGATCTTCCGGAACGTTCTGCATTCGCTTCAGTTTGTCGTCAATCATCTGGACACCGATGACAATGTGGCTGATGAGCCTGCCTTCAGTGGTGTAATCAATGTGAGAGCTGTATTCAAACTCCCGGATTTTTCCGATGTCATGGAGGATTGCACCCGCCATGAGCATATCGCGATCAATGCCGGTGTAATGTCCGGCGATTTTGTCCACCAGGATGGCCATGGACAGCGTATGTTCCAGAAGACCGCCAAGATAGGCATGGTGCATTCTTTTGGCGGCCGGAGCGGTTTTGAACTGCTGCACGAATCCGTCATCGGCCCAGAAACGTTTGAACAGTTCCTGTAGCCACGGTGTGTTCAGGGTATCCGTCAACTGCACCAGGCGCTCGAACATGGTGTTCACATTACGGGTCGTGATTGGCAGAAAGTCCGCCGGATCCGGTGCGAAATCCGGGCTGCTCTTTTCTGCATTGCGAACCACCAGTTGCAGCATCCCCCGGTATTCCGAAACAAGCCCTGTGACCTGCACATGGCTTCCGGGGAGCATCTGGGGCGCGATGACGTCCACATTGTCCCAGACCACGGCCTTCAGATTTCCGGTTCGATCGGAGAGTACGAGATTCAGATAATTGTTGCCGTCTTTTTTCTGAGACAGGGTCTTTTCAGACAGCACAAAAATATCATTGACGGTGTCGCCAGGTTTGAGGGATGCAATAAATTGATTTTTAGACATGGAATATCACTTTATGGGGCTGTGAGAATCATGGATAAACGCAGTACATTCCGGAGGGGTATTCTGTGCAGTCCCCTTCATATTTTCAGATAAAATGATGTCCCAAGACAACAGGGTGTTCATGAAGTCGTAATCGGTCATATCGCAGCGCATGGGCGTCACCGAAATGGCTTCCTCCTTCAGGGCGGCGCCGTCCATGTCGTCTTCTGCAAATCGTTCGGGCGCATCAATGCCCTGCCAGTAATAAGGACGGTTTCTGGGATCCACCCGCTTTTCAAAGCCCTGGCGGGATACAGCGGATCCCTGGCGGCTGATACAGACGCCGCGGATACATTGCAGTGGTCTGTCCGGAATATTGACATTGAGAAATACCCCTTCCGGAAGTCCTTCTGACAGAATCTTCATGGCGAAATTTTCTGTAAACTCGGCCGCGCCTTCATAATGCTCTGGCTTGAAGCTGTTGATGGAAACCGCTATGGACATCAAAGACAGCAGCGCTGCTTCCCGGGCTGCGGCGACTGTTCCTGAATAATGGGTGTTGACGCCAATATTGGCGCCGGGATTGATCCCCGATATCACCACATCGGGCGGGGTACTCAAAATTTCAAGGACGCTCAGCTTGATGCAATCCGCCGGCGTACCGTTGACGGCGTATCCCCGTCCGTTTCCCGGCATCGGTATCGGCGCGGCGCGGAGCGGTTCGTGCAGGGTGATGCCATGTCCCACGGCGCTGCGTTCTCTGTCCGGCGCGACAACGGTAACGGTATGGCGGCCGGACAACCTCCGGTACAGCGCCAGAAGGCCCGGTGCGAAAATGCCATCGTCATTGGTCAATAAAATATTCATACGATCTTAATATACCAACTCGATAAAATTTGAAAGCGGGTATTTTCCGAACAACATCTTGACATTTTGCTTCAACTTCGATTTTATAGACGACTGTCAGATTGTCCGGCGTCGTCATTTTTTATGTATTTTTTTCAGAAACCCATCCTGCGCGGCGGGTTTCATTTCAATAACGTCATACCAGGACATTGCGTGCTTCCGAATCGCATTCTATTTTTAATGCTGGCTATTCTATATGGCATGGCGGCGGCTGCGCCTGTCCATGCGTTCCCGGATATGGGGTCCATCGGTCAAGATTCGCCCGACATCCCGTGGCATATCGCGGCCGATGAAATATCGTATGACAAAAACATTGACCAGTATGTCGCCAAAGGACATGTCACCATCACCCAAAACGCCAGGCGGCTTTCCGCGGATTATGTGCGATTCGATCACAAAACCATGATGGCGTACGCCAGCGGTCACGTCATGATGGCTGCCGGCGAAGATGTCATGACTGGCGGCAGCATAGATGTGAACTTAGAATCTGAAACCGGCACATTATACGAAGGCGCGATTTTTATCAAAGAAAATCATTTCTATATCCGGGGAAACACGCTCCGAAAAACCGGAAAAAAATCATACACCGCGGATTCCGCCAGTGTTTCCACCTGCGACGGTGATGCGCCGGACTGGAAAATTACCGGTAAACACATCGCCGTCACCATTGATGGTTATGGAACTATCGAACATGCAGCATTATGGGCGAAGCAAATGCCGATGCTTTATACGCCCTATATGATTTTCCCGGCAAAGGTCAAGCGTCAATCCGGTTTATTGACGCCCGAAACCGGTTACTCTCAGCGTAACGGCATCGAGTACAGCCAGCCTTTTTATTGGGCTATCAATGACTGGTCCGACGCCACGTTTTACCTGGAACATATCGCCATGCGCGGTGAAAAAACCGGTCTCGAATACCGCTATGTGCTGGATCCGGCGTCCAAAGGCATTTTTATGCTGGATTATCTGAAAGACCGACAGATCAACGACGGAACCCCAGGTGCTATCTCCGATTGGGGGTACGCGGGTGAGACGACGCCTCGAACCAATACCGACCGCTACTGGTTTAGAATGAAAAACGACCAGGCGCTTCCCTTCGGATTTTCCGCGAAGCTCGATCTGGATATTGTCAGCGATCAGGATTATCTTCGGGATTTTCAGAGCATGTACATGGGGTACGATGACTCCAACATGAATTTCAACAAATATTTCGGCAGAGGACTGGATGATTATAACGACTCTGTGCGCACCAACCGCCTGAATATCAGTAAATACTGGTCTGGCTATTCTCTCAATACCCAGGCGCTCTGGTATGACAATGTCGTTGCCCGGCAGACCGGTGCTTCGGATTCCAGTCTTCAGCAACTGCCGTCGTTACAGCTCTATGGTTCTCCTAAATTCTTTTATCAGACGCCCGTGCTGGTTGGATTCAATTCTGAAATTGATAATTTTTACAGACAGACCGGTGAAAGGGGGCAACGCGCGGATTTCTATCCCCGCATGTATTACCCGTGGCAATACCGGCAGTATTTTACGATAGAACCTTCCGTAGGCGTTCGGGAAACGGCCTGGTATGTCAGCAATAACGAACACGATCCCAGCACCGCCATGACCCGTAACATTTACGATGTCAATGTAGATATGAGCAGTGAAGTTTCCAGAGTGTTCGACATCAACGGAAACTCGATTGAACGCATCAAACATACAATTTTACCCAAACTCAGTTATACCTATATTCCGGAAGCATCCCAAATCAGTTATCCATATTTCGACCAGTTGGACCGGATTGCGGAACAGAATCTCGTAACAGCTTCGGTAACCAATACGTTTACGTCCAAACGCCGCCTTTCGAACAATATGGAGGGCAAAAGCCCGGATGCGCCTGTTCCATACGCCTACAGTGATTTTTTACGTGTTTTGTTCGAACAGAGTTACGATATCCACGCGGCGACACAGACAAATCCGCAGCCGTTTTTGCCGCTTTATGGCGAGGCGCAGTTCATGCCGTATCAAAATTTGATGCTTCAGACAGACGCCGAATGGTCCCACTATGACAACGCTTTTAAATCCCGCAATATTGGGGTCATGGTAGCGGATCCCCGGCAGGACAGAATTTTTACGGAATACCGATATCAGCGAGATACTTCCGAGTCCGTTTACACCAATTTGCTGGTTTCTCTGTCAGATCGTCTGAAAGCCTATACGGATTACGAAATGAATGTCAAAGACAGTCAGCGGATTGAATCCGGAGTCGGGATGCGGTATTTGTCCCAGTGCTGGTCCGTAGATTTGCGGTATGTGGATGAAATGAGTGATCGCAAGTACATGTTTTTGATCAACCTTTCCGGGCTGGGCGGTTTCGGCGGCACGGATCGGGCCATCGAAGATTACGGCGGGCGTTATACCGTCTTCGACGCGCCGTATCAGGTAATCCGAAATCCATAATTGACGGCTTCGTAAAAAGTCCGGATGCTGCGTTGCGCTGCCTCCTTCGTCGTTGCGGCGTACCATCAGTACGCCTCACTCCTTG
>JAJYBO010000234.1 GCA_021778975.1 Deltaproteobacteria bacterium | reverse complement strand
CCGGTCGGCGTTTCCGATATCCGCCGGGACATCTCCATATATCCGGTAACATTCAGATAGGGCGCGGACAATTGCGCCTGCTGCACCGGATAGTCCGATAAATTGTACACCGGCGCACAAATTTCATATCCTTCTTTAAATGTCTTTTGCAACCGATCCAGCGCATACATCGAAAATACGACTTCCGGATCCGTCACAATCAGTATGGCATTCGATCTGGCATTGTCCAGTATCTGCCGTACACTCGCGCCAGCCGGATAACCTGTCCAGATAACTTCAGAAACGGCTTTACACAACTGCTGGCTTGTTTTTTGACAAAACCGATAAGAATCCTGAACCTCCCATATGTCAGGAGGTGTCATTTGAGGCCAGAAAACATCCATTTGATATACCACTCATTCCATCCCATTGCCGGTATTTCAACAAGAACTACCGGACATCTCATTGTTTCCGATACAGCCGATACGCCGATGTCGTCATTTCTTCGACCGGCATATTGTTCAGCACCATCGTTTTCCGTTCCAATTCGATATCGGCGCCCCATACATGACAATCCCTGCATAGAGGCAGATCGTCAATATTTCCATGCTCATGGGCCGTTCGATATCGTTTCAATGTTTCACTGTTGTTGAATATATCTTCGATGGAATTGTTCAGAACATTTCCCACAGGAACATCCAGGAAAATATCTTCACAGCACAATCCCACCTCTCCTGTATTCGAGATGACCGCTTGTCGGTACAGCAGAGGACATGGCCTGAAGCGAAAAGAAGGCGGATACTTCCAGAGCTTTCTGGAACCTACAGGACGAAATGTCGCAATGGTCACCTGCTCGGCGCAGGGCAACCATTTTTCGACATAAGCAGCAGTCTGTTCCAGTATCTCTGGATAACCAACCATATTGAAGTACAATCGGGGAACACTGCTCTCTCGTCGACTTCGGGCGGCAATCAACCTCTGAACATTGCTTTCAATCCGATGAAGATCGGCATTGACTCTGAAGTAGTCGTGTGTGGTCGGATTTACCCCGTCTATACTGAAGGCCACCCACTTAACCCCGCCATCCAAAATCATCTGAATACAATCATCGTCCAAAAGCATGCCGTTGGTCATAAAACCGAGATCGAGCGATGATATTTTCCCGGCTTGTGTCAACAACGCCTGCAATTCAGGATACAGCAGTGGTTCACCGGCACCATGCGTCATCAGAGTAACAGGTGATGACCATTTCCGAATCTCTTTCAGTGATTTTGCCCATATATCGGTCTTCATAAACCCGATAGATCGTTTTCCAGTCACTCCCTGTCCATGAAAATGACAGGAACGGCAACGAAGATTACAAGCATTGGTAACTTCAAGTATGATCTCAGATGGATAGCGAATTATTTCTTGAGCGGACACTATCGAACACTCCTTCCAGGTCACGGGCTACACGATCATAAGAAAATTGTGCGGCGACTTCCAGCCCTCTCCGAATCCGCCGATATCTTTTAACAGGATCGTCTATCAGCACGCGGATGGCATCCGACAGAGAAACCGCATCTCCGCAACGTGCGAATTCTGCATAATCACAAGGGATCGCAAACGTTCGATAGCTGAGAATATCGGTTAGCACCACAGGTACTCCGCACGCCATGGCCTCGATAGCGGGAAGGCCGAACCCCTCTCCGGCATCAGATGACGAAATGAATATGCCATTACCAGTTCTGAGAATATGTCCCACATTCTTTGGGGAAACATGGACATGGTACTCCTCAATTGGCCCGACCATCGCCTCTTCTTCCGCTTGCGTATCCACCGGAGATATACGAATCAACTTGATATCGGGAAATTGGCGCTGAATCAACCTGCATGCTGTCAGGCCCACATGGAGTTGCTTGAACGAAATGCCCAAGGGGCCTATTAAAAAAACACGGTCAACAGGCTGTTCAGCGGTTGTTGCGTTCGGATGAGGGTAAAAATAGTCCGACTCAAGCCCCTGTCCTGCTGAAATAAACTGCTGCTCAGGATAGCGCTGAGAGAATATGTGGCGCATCGTCTCGGAAACAGTAATACGAATAACCGGAAGCGCGTAGGCTTTTCGGACAATATCCAGATAGGGTTTGAATTCCACAATGTCAGGTTCGTACCCCTGAATGAGATGCACCAGCCTTTGATGAACCTTGGGATAAAGCTGTAAAACCAGTCTGGGAGTGGTTCCTATAACAATATCGTAAAATGCTGCATCAAGCGCATTTAAAGGATTGACCTTCCGATATGTTACCATCCCCTCGAACCAGTCCGGATAATCTTCATGACAGACGATTGTAACATCGCATCCCCGTTTCATCAAAGCTTCTGCCTGTCGGAACACCACTTTTACTCCACCACATAAACAAGTTGATTCCAGAAAATACGCGATTTTTCGAGATTCAGCAGCCATGTCACGACAATATCCACTCATGATCCATATCCAGCAGCCCCATTTCTCTGCGCCACTCTTTCGGAGGAATGACGGAAAACGTGGCGGAATCCTTACGATCATAGCAGTTGACTTCCGCTTCATCCATAATGAAGCATACCACCCTGAAATCCCCGGCCAGCAGAGGCAGCGCTTTATAGCGCATTTGAATCGTTCCGGCGCCTTTTCCGTCCAACGGATGTTTTCGCTCACGGGCAAGGCTGACCGCATGACAGATGAGATCATCATTTCTGCAAATTCCGATGGCCACCCAAAAACAATAATCGCTGATATTTCGATATGTCAAAGTAATAACAAGGTTCTCATGGGGATGTATTTGGATGGGACAATCCTTGCCATTAAGCAATACCGATGTAATAATCACTGGTGACTGAACACAACTTTCCGTATTCTTTGATGCTTCCTCAATCTGTTTCGATGATTTTTCAAGCAGATAACTTTCATAGGCGGCAGAGACATGTGTTGCAACCCCTTCCATGCGAATACCACCTTTTTCTATCCAGAGAGTTCTTTGACAGAGAAGATTAATCAGAAACATCCCGTGACTGCAAAAAATAATGGTTTTTCCTTGTTCACGAAACGCGAGCATTCTACCGATGGATTTTTTCTGAAAATACTGGTCCCCCACACTCAGGGCTTCGTCAACGATCAAGATATCCGGATCGACACTCGTAGCGATAGAAAATGCAAGCCTCACCACCATTCCTGAAGAATATGTCTTGATTGGCCTGTCTATGAAATCGCCCAACTCTGCAAAATCAACGATTTCAGCTTCTTTTTTCTGGATATCGGATTGGGTCAACCCCATCAGAGAGGCGTTCAGATAAATATTCTGACGCCCGGTAAATTCAGGGTGAAATCCGGTGCCCAATTCAAGCAATGCCGCCACCCGTCCCCGTATCATCAGCTTTCCAGAACTTGGTGTCAGGGTTTTTGCCAGTATTTTTAACAGGGTGCTTTTGCCCGCTCCGTTTTCTCCGATAATGCCTATCGTTTCACCTGCTGAAACAGAGAAAGATATCTGATTCAAGCAGTTAAAATCCTTATGGAACGGCTTTCTCAGGATAACTTCTTTCAAACGATCAATCGGTTTATCGTAAAGCCGATAGATTTTGTAAATTTTATCAGCATCCACTGAGATCATGAAGTGTTTTTCCAATGACTGTTTTTTCTGTCAGTGTTTTTACCAGGAGCATAACGATAGACGAGTGCATATCATTTTTCAGTTTTTATTGCCAGAATATACATCTCATCCTGAATGGAGGGGATCACAGCCGAAAGTAAGCGGGTCGCCATATTGACGAACCGACAGATCCATCGGAAACTGTGACCATCCCGTTCGAAAGCTTCCCGTGTAAACAATGGATTTAACGCATAGGAACATCGAATGATGTCCAGTCCAAAACACCCGAGCAGGCATTGCATTTCCCTGACAGCAAATTCGCGGACATGTCCCAGCGTAGCCCCGGCTTTTGTCACCTGAAGGGGCGGGTTTACCGAAAACCCGGACCATAGTCTGACGATATTTGACAACCGGTTAAGATTGGGAGTTGATAGAATCAGTTTGCCGCCGGGGACCAATATACGGGATATTTCACTCAGCAAGGTCATTACATCATCAGCCAACAAATGCTCTATCACATCGCAGCAATAGATGGTCCCCATGGAAGCTGATGCAAAAGGAAGCCCTTCAGCCAATGTATTGGCAATCAACTCGACCCCATACCGACGCATAAATTGCTGGTACTGCAGACGTGACAGATATGCTCTCGAAGGATGCTCAGTAGCCCATATCCGCCCTCCTGTCAATATCCCTAACCCGGCTGCAAGAATTCCATATCCGGATCCGATTTCCAGAATCGGCGCGGTCGGAACCATCAACGCCATTATTTGTTCGTAATGAGTTGACCACACCGATACAAACTCATCGGTCAGAACTGGTAGTGGCTCTCCATAATCTATATGTGCGGCTTCCAGCATCAGACTTTTCCATAGATCAGCATCAGGTTTTATTTGGCGTCTCATCATAATAGCTTTCAAGGGAAATATTTCAGATATACTGGCAGATATCTCAAAAAGTTTTCAAGCAATAACAAATTTTGATGTTCTCGTAAAAAGTCGAATTTCGGACGACTTTGTAAAAAGGCCGCAGGCAAGGCGCGCAAATTCTTAGGAATGAGGCGTACTTATGGTACGCCGCAACGATGAAGGATGCA
>JAJYBO010000024.1 GCA_021778975.1 Deltaproteobacteria bacterium | reverse complement strand
ATCTCCGCCCGAAAATGTCCCAACACTGCGGAAATACTGGCGGTGTACAGACAACCTTGATCCATTAAAGGCGCAACCTGTTTTGCGATATTTCTGCGGAGATAGCCAAGTTTTTCTCCATTTTTCCAGAGAAGCGAAATGGCGTTTGAATCATGGGTATTCTGAGGTTCACGCACCACAAAAACCGGATCGTCAACCGCAAGTGTCAGACTGTCCGTATCTATGCCGGGTCGGACAAAACGATCTTTTCGATAGCCAAATCCAACGACCCGTGTAGAAAATGAATCAGCCTGATTGAACCACTGACGGGCGGCCCTGTCCAAATCCGCCGGAACGCCGCCGATGAGCCGGACTGTATTTGTTTTTGAGATATCCGGATTGCCATAGGCACCCAGTGCAAATTCGAAAAAAAGCTCATTGCAGGACTGCGGCCCGAGCATGGCTCGCAGAAGGGTCAGGTAGCCTGTGTCGCTGATAAAGTCATAATTGATCCAGATCGCTGATTTGAACGTGACGCCGGCCTGATAAAAGGAAACAATTCTTGCGGCTTTGACCAAAAAGCGGTAATGGAAGGCCCTGGATGCCTGCATGGACGGCGTCCCCTGCATTTCCAGTATCGCCTGACGGCCGATTTCATCAAATTGAAACAATTGAGTGGTTTCCGGAGATAAGTCACCGCCTGATTCTAAATCCAGCAGACCGCTGACAGTTTCTGAAAACTGAAAATTTTGACCCGATATTTTAAGACCATATTTCATGAGAAACCTCCTTGACAATGTGAATCAGCCTGATTTAAAACCATTTTCACTGTCCATACAACCGCGTCATCCTTTCAATCTCCTCCTGAATTTCGCACTGAAGCTCCGGCGGCGCGATCACCCTGACATCCGCGCCGAACTGCAGAATCTTCATTTTCACTTCACGAAAATCCGCAACCGGAAACGACAATTCCAGACCGCCGTCCGAAAGTTCACGAACCTGCTGCGCTTCATGCCAGAATTGTTCATGAATCCAGCGCGCCCGAAATGGCGTAAATTGCAGAATGACATTGACCAGCTCCGTTCCCTGAAAAACGCCGAAACCGCCCTCCTGAAGATGCCGCCAGGTTTTGTGGGGTTTACGGTCGAACCTTTGATGCAGCATCTTCACGTCACCCATGCGGGAAAGCGCAAATTTGCGCCAGTCTCTCCGATAATGACACCAGGCGATCAGCATCCAGTTGGCCATGTAATACTGAAGATGATGCGGCTCTACTTCACGATGTGATTCTTCATCAGTTCCGGGTGACCAGTAGGAAAATGACAGTATCTTACTGCCGGTCAGGGCAAGAACGGTTCCACGAAAAATTTCGGAATTGACCCTCATATGACCATTCCATACCGCGGAAAAGGATTCCTCGATGCGCTCGATGTTGAACTTTTTTTGAACGGCGTCTGTCAGCAAACGATTGCTCAACAGGGTGATACCGGGGCCGATAAGACCATCCTGACTTCGAGAAACCAGATTCCGCACAATCAGTATGGCAAGAATCTCTTCCTGCGACGCATATAAATTGGCCAGGCTGTAGTTTGGGTCGGAATAATAGTAGCCACGCCTGTGGCTGTCATACTCAATTGGTACGTGAAGGAAATCTCGAAAAAAACTGATATTGCGCTGAATGGTTTTGGCGGTAACTTCAAATTTTTTGGCGATAGAGGCGGCATTCGGAAAATGATCCTGACGAATCTCCTGGTCAAGCCAGAACAATCGCTCCAACGAACAGAAATCTTTCATATAGCATCTCCCTGTTTGATGTCCGGATTCGGACGGATTCGGGCAGATTTGAATTGATCGGCGACGTTTTTGACATTGCCCGAAAAATTTCGGATACCTTATCCCTCAAAACCCTCTTTCTCAAGAAAGAATTCGAGGCCAGGTTTGGTAACGATAAGACCATGTTGCTGTCTGTTCAGCGAAAAATGAAAATGTCTTGTTGATTTTCAATGATAAATCGGCAATTATCTTAGAGGCATACAGATAACGGTACTGGCAGGCATGGGGGAACGGTATTGTCGCCATGATGATTTTCCTCCCCTAATCTGGCGGTTCAAAGCCATTGAACAGCGTTTCTTGCCATGCTACCACACGATACAGGACATATGGTGTCCCACACAGGAAAAAATCGAAAAAAATTTACGGTTATCAGGTACAAAACGGCATGAAGATACTCCACACCTCCGACTGGCATCTTGGGCGCACTCTTTACGGCAGAAAACGTTATGAGGAGTTTGAGGCGTTTCTGAACTGGCTGATGGAAGCAATTCATCAAAACAATGTTGACGCCCTGCTGGTGGCAGGCGATGTCTTTGACACCAGCACGCCAAGCCATCGCTCCCAGGAGCTGTATTACCACTTTCTGTGCCAGGTGGCGGCTTCGTCCTGCCGCCATGTGGTGGTTGTCGCCGGCAACCATGACTCCCCATCGTTTCTTGACGCCCCCAAAGCACTGCTCAAAGCACTCGATGTTCATGTGGTCGGCAGTATATCCAAAAACCCGGAAGATGAGGTGCTGGTGCTTTTAGATGCGCAAAATACGCCGGAACTGATCGTTTGCGCCGTCCCCTATCTGCGGGACCGGGACATCCGCGTGGCGGAAGCCGGGGAAAGCCTGGAAGACAAGGAGCAAAAAGTCGTCAACGGCATCTGCAACCACTACACCGCAGTCATTGACCTGGCCGAACAAAAGCGCACAGCGCTTGGGGCGGATATTCCCGTTGTTGTCATGGGACACCTGTTCACCGCCGGAGGCCAGACCATCGAAGGCGACGGCGTAAGAGAACTGTATATCGGTTCTCTGGCCCATGTGACCGCCGACATCTTTCCTGAAAATGTTGATTATGTTGCACTGGGACATCTCCATGTTCCACAAAAGGTCCATCATTCAGAAATGGTGCGCTACAGCGGCGCTCCACTGCCAATGGGATTCGGAGAGGCCTCGCAGCAAAAGCGGATTTATGTGGTTGAATTTCATAACAGGGCGGCAACCGTTCAGTTTATGGACATCCCTGTCTTTCAACGGCTCGAACGCATCCGGGGGGACCAGGAAAGAATATTGGGCAGAATCACCGAACTTTCGACCACAGGCGCCCAGGCATGGCTCGAAGTGGTGTACGAAGGCGATGAAGTTATCGGCGATTTGCGGGAGCGGCTGGACAACGCCATCAGCGCCTCCCATATGGAAATTCTGATGGTCAAGAACAACCGCATCATCAACCGGGTATTGGGACAAATCCATGACGGAGAAACACTGGACGATCTGAACGAAAACGATGTATTCGAACGCTGCCTTGCCGCCCACGAAGTCCCCGAAGCACAGCGCCCGGAATTACTTGGCGCCTATCGAGAGACCCTCATCTCTCTTAACGAAGACGATCCCCGGAACGAATAACGAGGCTTCCCATGCAGATTCTGCACATACAGTTCAAGAACTTGAATTCACTGGCTGGTCAGTGGGAAATAGACCTGACACACCCGGCATTTGCGTCGAATGGCATCTTTGCCATTACCGGCCCGACCGGCGCAGGCAAAACGACCATTCTCGACGCCATCTGTCTGGCGCTTTACGGCCGCACGCCCCGGCTCGGCAAAATCACCAAAAGCGGAAATGAAATCATGTCCCGCCAGACCGGGGAATGCTCCGCCGAGGTCACGTTCAAAACCCAGAAAGGTTGCTACCGCTGTTCCTGGAGACAGCATCGGTCGCGAAAAAAATCGGACGGCGAGCTTCAGCCCCCGAGTCACGAAATTGCCAACGCCGACACGGGTGATATTTTAGAGACAAAAACACGAGGAGTGGCCGATCAGATAGAAGCCGCCACCCACATGAATTTTGACCAGTTTACCCGTTCCATGTTGCTGGCTCAGGGCGGTTTCGCCGCGTTTCTGCAGGCGGCGCCCGATGAACGGGCGCCGATTCTGGAGCAAATAACCGGCACGGAAATCTATAGCCGAATCTCCATCCGCGTCCACGAGCGTCGTTCCGAAGAGCGAAGGCGGCTGGATGCACTGCAGGCGGAACTGGCCGGAATGCAGCTTCTACCCCCGGAAGACGAACAGAGACTTACCGAACGCCTATCGCAGAAAACCTTGCAGGACGCCGAACTCACCCGGCGGATCGCGCAAAAACATCAGGCCGTCATCTGGAGCGAAGGCATCGTCCGACTTGAAGCGGAACTGACACAGCTTGCTCAGGCGAAAAATATGCTGAACACCCGGCTGGAGGCATTCGCACCCGATCAGACAAGACTCGACGCCGCTGTCCGGGCGCTTGAATTTGCCGCTGATTATGCGGCGCTGACGGCCGTTCGCAATCAACAGGAAGCGGCGCGGCGCACACTGCATGAATACCATGAATCGCTTCCCGACCACACCCGCATCGCCATACAGACCGAAAACGCCATGAAAGCGGCCGTTGAACGGCTTGAAACCAAAAAGGCGGAACATCAGAAAGTACAACCGGTGCTTCGGAAAGCTCGTGAGCTGGATCTGAAGATCGCCGAAAAAGATGCGCCTGTCAGAGCGGCGGATAAGACCATCGCCGAGATTACCGCATCTCTCGATACGCTCAGAATCCGGTGGCGGAAAGATTCCGATACGCTGGCCGACAAACGCAAGAAACTGGAAAAATTACAACAGGCGCTGAAAACATCTATGGCGGATGAAGGGCTGGTGGAACACCTTGCCGGAATACGCGGGCGCTTTGAGGTTCTGAAAAGCCTGAATGTTCAGTTGACCGCCAAACTCGACGAAATCACACATGCTGAAAACCAGGTGAAAGAATCATCCGCCGCCTGGCGAAAACAGGTGTCGCATCTGGAAAATGAAAAACGAAAACACGCGGAAATCCAAATATCGCTGACCGAAAAACAGGCGGAGCTTCTGAAAATTCTTGAAGATCGGGAACTGGCGGACTGGCGTCAGCACCACGAACGCCTGACCGCTCAAGGATATCTGCTCGCCGCCGCGATCGAGGCGGCGCAGGCTCTGTCTGAATCCCAAAAAATCGCCGTTGAGCTTGCCAATCGTCAAACCACGCTTCACGCCGAAGTGTCCGCTCTGACAGCCGCGCTTTCGGGACATATTGAAAAGCAGAACACCCTTGAACAGGAATGGGAACTGCTGGAGACCCAACTGACACTGCTCAAAAAGATCGAGGCGCTTGAAGACGCTCGCTGTCAGCTTCGGGATGGCGACCCCTGCCCTCTGTGCGGCGCCCTAAAGCACCCCTTTGCGGAAGGCAATGTTCCGGCTCCGGACGAAACCCGCAAACGTCTCACAGCGGTCAGAAAGGAGCTGAAATCCGTCACCGCCGCGATTTCCGGGCTGAAGGTGAAACGGACCAGCCTCAACAAGGATATCGAGCAGGCGGTGTCCGGCCGCAAGGATCATATGGATAGAAAAGAAGCGGCCGGTCGCCGGATTGAGACTATCGCCACACAACTGTCGCCGGATATGGAACTGACCGCATCCGACCCCGAACTGAACGAAAAACTCAAACGGCTTCAAGAAGACAATACCCGGCGACTTGCGCGCATCACCGCCACAATAGAGGCAGCCGATACGGCTGGAAAGGCGTTGACCACACGGCGAGAAGCTCTCGAAAAAGCAGGGGCTTCGGTTGTGAAGGCGGAACATGAGGTTCAGACGGCGATCCATAAAATGGATTCTGCCGGGCAACAGTGCGATCGGTTGAAAATGGAAGCGAATGGATATCGGGAACAACAGGAAAAATCGCTGGTTCAGTTGCAAACAGAGGTACGGGCATTCGGGGTCGAAGCGCTCTCTGTCGGCGCTCTGGATGATGTTCTCCAGCAACTGACATCCCGGCGCGACCGGTGGACCGCGCGTCACAAAGAAAAAGCCGAACTCGATCAGACAATCGCCGGCCTTGAAATACAGACCAGCCACCAGTCCGAGCAAATCCAAAAGTCAGAAACCGAGCTGAAGCAGCGGCAGGAACAGCGGGATCATCTTTTGCAGGAACGCGCGGCCCTTGTCCGCGAGCGGCGGGATATTTTCGGAGACAAGACACCTGACGATGAGGAAGCGCGCCTTTCCGCAGACATCGAAGCGGCTGATACGCAGTTGGATATGGCCCGGCAAAAGCAGATATCGGCGCATCAGGAACTCAGCCGCCTGAAGGCCGGAATCACGGAACTGGAACAGGCGATCCAGGCGCGGAACCTTCAGTTGCAAGCATCGCAGGAAGTTTTTCAAAAACAGATCGAAGCGTCCGGCTTTTCCGATGAAGAAAGCTACAAATCCGCCTGTCTTCCCGAAAACGAACGCAAACGCCTGGCGCAGCATTCCCAGAAACTCGTCATAGAGAATACCGAACTCACCTCCAGGGAACGTGAAAAAGCCGGGCTTCTGAAGATAGAGCGACAAAAGCAAATCACAGAGGACACCCTGGAAGCCCTTCAGAAAGCACTGGCGGTTCTGGAAGGCGACCAGAAGGAGTTTCAACAGGAAATTGGCGGTATCCGGCAAAAACTCAAGGACAACGAAAGCCTGAAAGCGCAGCAGCAGGAACGGGTTTGCGCCATCACCGCTCAAAAACGCGACTGCGCGAGATGGGATATGCTTCATGAACTGATCGGATCCGCCGATGGAAAGAAATACCGAAATTTCGCTCAGGGTCTGACCTTTGAAATGATGGTACATCACGCCAATCGGCAACTGCAAAAAATGACAGACCGCTATCTTCTGATCCGTGACAATACACAGCCGCTCGAACTCAACGTAATTGACAGCTACCAGGCGGGCGAGATCCGATCCACCAAAAACCTTTCCGGCGGTGAGAGCTTTATCGTCAGCCTGGCGCTGGCGCTCGGACTGTCCCATATGGCCAGCAAAAACGTTCGGATAGATTCGCTGTTTCTGGACGAAGGGTTCGGCGCGCTGGACGAAGAAGCCCTGGATACCGCTCTGGAAACCCTTGCCAGCCTCCGGCAGGACGGCAAACTGATCGGCGTCATTTCACATGTGCCGGCGCTTCAGGAACGTATCGGCACCCGGATTCAGGTAACGCCCCTGACGGGCGGAAAAATCCGGATATTGGGGCCTGGTTGTCAAAATACAACCGCCACGAATCAAACCGGCTAAAACCGGACTTTTTACGAAGCCGTCAAAATATAAATTGTCATCCCGTCCGCTATTTGATAAATTTTTTTAAATAAAAGACGCTGATCCCACAAAAAAAGGGAAAACAACATGAAAAGAAACTGGGCGTACATGTTTTTCATCCTCTCGTTAATGGTTGTTGCATCATCCGCGTGGTCAACCCCGATTCCTGGTACAAATCAAACGACCTGCTATGACGATGTCGGCAACGTCATAACATGTCCATCAAAAGGCCAGAGTTTTTACGGCCAGGACGCCAACAACATCATCAACCCGCCTTCCTATGCCAAACTGGACAGTGCCGGAAATACCCTGCCTGATGCGGCGACATCCTGGAGCATGGTGAAAGACAACATTACAGGTCTTGTCTGGGAGGTCAAAACCAACAAGGACGGCATCCAAAACTATGCCGATCCCCACGATGCAGACAACACCTACACCTGGTACGACAGCAACCCGGCCACCAACGGCGGAAATGCCGGAACCCCCGGAGACGGCGCCAACACCGAGGCTTTCATCAAGTCGCTGAATGACGCCAAATTCGGCGGATTCAGCGACTGGCGTATGCCGACCGACAAGGAACTGGCGTATATCATTGATTACAGCATTCCTTATCCGGGGCCTGCGATCAATACGAAGTATTTTCCGAACACAATCGCTGCGCCCTACTGGTCCAGCGATACCCTCGTCAACTACACCGACAACGCATGGCTGGTGCATTTCGACCGCAGCTATGTTCACGCCTACTACAAATCCAACGGCAACTATGTACGGGCGGTTCGCGGTGGTCCATCGTCGTCCGGTGCTGCGTCAACCGGTCAATTGCTGACAACTGCCGCGACAGTCGCCACCAGCTTTACGGATAACGGCGACGGCACCGTCACCGATGGTTCCACCGGGCTGACATGGCAGCAAACCGCGGCCACCAATATGACATGGGATCAGGCGCTGTCTTACTGCGCGGCTCTCAACCTCGCTGGACATACGGACTGGCGGCTGCCCAGCGTCAAAGAGTTACGCAGCCTGGCGGACAACAGCCGGAGCAACCCTTCCCTCGATACCACATATTTTCCGAATGCGCCCGCGTCGTGGTTCTGGTCAGGCACAACCGGCGCCTACCAGACCAGCAACGCATGGATCGTCAATTTTTACTTCGGCGACGTTGACGACTACAACAAAACCAACATATATTGTGTTCGCGCGGTGCGGGGAGGAGAAAAACAGATAGGCGTTGACGCAGGCTTTGTTCAGACATCGCTTCCGGCAAATCAGGTTGTGGAGCTGATGGTCAATTCCAGCAACAAATATGGCGATACGCCCGTTTATGAATGGCTCCCTTTCACGGAAATCGCAAGCGGCGGCTCGATGCCGATATACCTGTATTCAGACATTGGCATCTTCGAACTGAATCAGGTCATGGCGACGCTCAACAACTACACGTATAGCTTCAACACAAGTCATTTGACATCTGTCGCCAAAGCGTCCATGTCCTCTCTGGGGTTGAAGGCGGGAGACCGCTTCATCTATGGGTATGCGTATCAAAAACCATCGGGTGTCTTCATTTTGGATAACATCGTTTCGATAACCGTTGAATAAGCCTGGCGACTTCGTTGTGAAAAGTACTCCGAATATTTATCTGATCGGATATCGCGGCTCCGGAAAAACATCTGTGGGTAAAAAGCTGGCGCGTTTTCTGAACCGACCCTTTCTGGATATGGATGCAGAAGCGGTTCAGGCGGCAGGCGCCAGCATTCAAGACATGGTCGCTCACCATGGATGGGACGCCTTTCGACGCCTCGAATCCGATATCGTGAAACAAATGGCGCTTCGAAGCGGCCATATCGTCGCAACCGGAGGCGGCGTCATTCTGGATGCCGACAATATCCGGCGCATGAAGTCTTCCGGACGGGTTATCTGGCTTCGGATCAAGCCTGAAACCGCCCGAAACCGGATATCCCAAGACCCGGCCACCCCTGGTCAGCGCCCCGGTCTGACCACCGCGGGCTGCATGGTTGAAATCGCATCGGTCATGCAGCACAGAGCGCCGCTGTATGAACAGGCAGCCGATATGATGGTTGACGCCGATGATGCGGATATCGAAACCATCTGCCGATATATCCTGTCCATTATCGTCGAAGCTGAAACCGCATAAAAAGGAAGTCCACATCATGTCTGGAAATACGTTTGGAACCCTGTTTCGTGTCACCACCTGGGGAGAATCTCATGGCAAAGGAATCGGCGTCATTATTGACGGATGTCCGCCTGGGCTCGATCTGGATGAAACCGTGATTCAGATTTTCCTCGACAGAAGGCGGCCCGGCGGCTCATCCGCCAGCACCCGCCGGAAAGAGCCGGATCAGGCGGTAATTCTTTCGGGTGTTTTCGAGGGAAAAACCACAGGCACGCCCATCGCTGTCATGATCGCCAATCAGGACGCCAACTCCGGCGCATACGCCGATTTCGCCGATATATACCGTCCTGGCCACGGTGATATCAGCTATCAGGCCAAATACGGCATCCGTGACTGGCGCGGCGGCGGCAGGGCTTCGGCCCGAGAAACTGCCGCCAGGGTCGCTGCCGGCGCAGTTGCAGGTCTGATCCTGGATATTAGCGGCATTCGGGTGACATCCTGGACGCGGGAGCTTGGCGGCGTCCGGGCAATTCAAACCAACATGGATGAAATCTCCCGAAATCCGTTCGGCTGCCCGGATAAAGACGCCGCCACACTGATGGCGGCCAGGGTGGAAGAAGTACGAAAGCGGGGAGATTCCATTGGGGGAATTGTCGAAATTCTGGCGACCGGCGTCCCCGCCGGGCTTGGAGAGCCAGTTTTCGACAAACTGGATGCGGATATGGCCAAAGCGCTGATGAGCATCGGCGCTGTTAAAGGCGTCGAAATCGGCGACGGATTCAGCGCCGCTTCCAAACTGGGGTCTGAAAACAACGATCCCATCACTCCGGAAGGGTTTACCTCCAATCATGCTGGAGGCATTCTGGCGGGTATTTCCAATGGAGACGACCTGAGGATACGGGTTGCCGTCAAACCCATTCCGTCCATATCCATTTCGCAGCAAACTATCAACAGCCGGCGAGAGCCTGTGGCGCTTTCCATCAAAGGACGTCACGACATCGCCGCCATCCCCCGGATCAACCCGGTATGCGAGGCCATGGTGCGGATAACACTCGCCGATCATATTCTCAGACAGCAACGGATGGGACGCCGCTTGCCCGGCGATAAGACATCATGAGCGTTTTTCTGACGATACAACCTTGAACCAGATATAGGTGACACCCGAAATGGCCACCTGGTGAAAATCATATACAATCCGGTGAAGCAGCGTCAATCCCAGCCGATCCATATCCGTGGATTCGGCTGTCATCAGGTTGACCGGTGTTTTTGTTTTTCCGATATCTTCGAGTTCTCTGCCATAGATAATTTCCACAAACAATTCCTCATCCCGTTCCGTGATTTTCAGGATCAGTGAATTTTCGTTTCCCCATTTTTCATCGGCGCGGACAATGTGAACGAATATTTCTTCACATGCCAGTTGCACCCGCAAAAACTTTTCTTGCGAAAGATCGAGATTATCCGCAGCCTCCTGAACACAGCCCATCAGCATTGGTAGATTATTGAGCACCGCGGGAATACGGGCCGAATACCCGCGGCTTTCCTGCAACCGGAAAAGCACACTCAGAATGATCGCCGTCATCCCTCCGGTAGCCACGCCACTATCCAGAAATACGCTCAGATAAGACGGAAAAAGGCCGGGAAAGAATCTCCCGGATTCCGCTACGATGCCGACGCACAGGGATATCCCCACCAGCAGGCCGGAGCGATGCGTCATTCCTTGAGAAAAGACGAGTTCAAATCCTGAAGGAAACATCATCGCCGCAAGCCCCATGAGAAATCCGCCAAAAACCGGTGACGGAAGATGAACTAAAAACATGCTCAATTTGGGTGAAAACGGCAATGCCATCAGGAGCAGGCCGCCGCAGATGCCGACAGAGCGACTGGCCACGCCCGTCACTTTCTGGATGGAGATGTTTTCCGAATACGTTTCATTGGGAATAGTCCCCAGCAGCCCGCCGATGACATTACCCAGCGCATCGCCATAGAGCGTCCCCTGTATTACCCCATAATCAATCTTTCGCTGAGACCGATGGGATATCCGCTGCACGGCCATACTGTTGCCAATCGCCTGCACACCGTTGATCACGGTAAGCACCACCAAAACCACTGCAAAGGGCAGACAGCTCCAATTCAAATCGAATGTCAGTCCTGGCCAGGTTCCACGAAACCAGCCGAACCATGGATAGTCACGAAGCGTCTGAAGATGCAGGATTCCGAAGTACCAGGACACCAGAAGACCGGCGCCCATGCCAAGAATTGGGGACCAGAGACGCAAAAACCGGTTTCCGAAAAGCGATACGCCCAGAAGAACGCACATCGTGATCGAACCGGTCAAAAAGTTTTTTTGAGAAGCGAAAAGTGCATGCCCTGCTTCGCCCATCCACTCCGACGCGCTCAAAGGGACAAGGCTTAACACCACCAGCAGAAGGATAACGCCGCCCACAGCCGGCGTTATGATATGCCGGAGAAACCGCAGAAAATAGGCCATCAGTATTTCGGCAGGGGCTACCAGAATGCTCAACGTGCATAGAAGCGGAAACCCGCCCGCCTTCAGTGTTTCAAGGCTGCTGGCCAGATATGCTGCAGAACTGCCCATAAACAAAGTATAACCAGCGCCAAACGTTCCGAGTCGCACCACCTGAATCAGGGTAATCAGGCCGGACGCCACCCCCGCGGCAGAGGATGCAAACAGGATGTGATCCATGGGCGCGCCTGCTTTTTTGCCAATGATGACCGGCAAAAACACAATTTCACTATAGATCAGCATGACATGCTGCAACCCCATGATCAAAATCAGCCATAGCGGTGGCGATTCGTTGACATTATAGAGCAGCTTGTTGGCGGGTGTATTCATCGTCTGAAATCATTCATTTCTGGCGCGTTCGTACTGTACCGGCCATGGGGCATGAATTCCCAGCGTTTTGCCTGCATGAAGCGGCCAGTAAGGATCTCTCAGCATGGCTCTGCCCAGAAAAATGGCGTCGGCATGGTTTTCTGAAAGTATCTGCTCCGCCTGTTCCGGAGTGGTAATCAAACCCACAGCGGCTGTGGCGATCCCGGTCTTTTGACGGATGGCGTTGGCAAAGGAGACCTGGTATCCCGGGGTTTGAGGGATTCTGGCATCCGGCGTCAACCCGCCGCTCGAGCAATCAATCAAGTCAACCCCCACATCCCGCAGCCGCCCGCATAACCGGATGGATTGTTCGATATCCCACCCGCCGTCAACCCAGTCCGAAGCGGATATCCGAACAAAAACCGGAAGATCAGCGGGCCAAACACTGCGTACAGATGTGGCGACCTGAAGTGGAAATCGCGAACGCCCTTCAAAATCTCCCCCCAAAGAATCCGTCCGATGATTCGAAAGCGGCGACAAAAATTCGTGCAGCAGATACCCATGCGCCATGTGAATTTCGATTACCTCGAATCCGGCAACCCGTGCATTTCGAGCGGCCTGGGTAAAGCTCTTCACAAGACCATCGAGTTCAGCCGATGTCAGTTCATGCGGTATTGCATATCCGGCTGCAAATGGAATGGGGCTGGGGGCGACCGGCGTCCAGCCGCCGCTATCCGAAGGCAGAGGCTTGCCGCCCTGCCATGGAACTTCGGTAGATGCCTTACGTCCAGCATGCGCAATCTGAATTCCTGGAACGGACTGTTGTGATTTGATAAAATTGGTGATGCGCTTGAATGGTGCAATTTGAGAATCCGCCCATATGCCGGCGTCAGCGGGCGATATGCGACCTTCAGGAACGATCGCGGTGGCTTCTGTCATGACCAGCGCAGCGCCCCCTGTCGCGCGGCTTCCCAGATGCACTAAATGCCAGTCCGTCGGAACACCGTCCATACATGAATACTGACACATCGGCGATACAAAGATGCGATTCTTAAATTCGATATTTCGAAGGGCAAATGAAGAAAAGAGCTTACTCATATGATTTTCCTGTTCCCAGACATACTTCGAACGGTTGATATTTATACTTTTTAACCTCTACCCCGGCCCTTCCCCGACGAGGGAGGGCGGGGGTTCAAAAAACACAGATTGTTCCCGTTTACAGTATAGATGATCGCATTATGATACCGTCATCCGGGCGATGACCGTCAGCCAGAAAGACGGAAACAGGCCAAGCCACAGCACGCCGAAAGCGATGACGGCAAATGCCCAGCGGGCGGCCGTTCCAAATCCGCCGTCGCGGATTTCCACAGGTATCGCGGGCCCGCTTTCCGCACCGGGCCTCATGTAAAGCGTCACGATAACTTTCAGGTAGATATACAGGGATAAAATCGCGGCGATGATGCCCAGAATGGCCAGCCCCGTGTAATGGGCTTTCAAAACATCTCTGAATATAAAAAATTTCCCCATAAATCCTGCGGTCGGTGGAAGCCCGGCCAGAGAGAGCAGACAGATCGTCAGCATCGCGCCCTGCCAGGGGTGCGAATATCCGAAGCCCTGAAACTGATCCAGAGCGTCCGTGTCCGCGTCGGCGGATGCGCTGCAGGTGGCGATGACGCCGAAAGCCCCCAAATCCATCAGCGCATATGCCGACAGATAGAAAATGACCGAGAGACCTCCGTCGCTTTTGGCCGCCATGAGGCCCATCGCAGCGTATCCCATTTGGGCGACGGCGGAATACGCCAGCAGGCGTTTCATCCGGGTTTGGGTCAGGGCGGCGATATTGCCTGCGAACATGGTGACGGCGGCCAGCATCCACAATACCGGGGTGCAGTGCGCCCAGAGCCAGCCGGATGTCAGCAGCAGAATCCGTAACAGTCCGGCGAATACGGCGGCCTTGGAGCCGGTGGTGAGAAACGCTGTGACGGGCGCCGGCGCCCCCTGATAGACATCCGGCGTCCACAGATGAAAGGGAGCGAGGGAAACCTTGAACCCTGCGGCTGTCAGTATCAGCGCCAGCGCCAGGAGCGCCGCAGGCGATCCGGCGGATTGACCGGACGGAACGGACGCGCCGAGACTGGCGGCCAACTGGAGCGATCCTGTGGCGCTGTAGAGCATAGCGATCCCAAAGAGCAGAAATCCACTGGACACCATTCCCATGACCATGTATTTGAGCGCCGCTTCATAGCCGGAATCGTTTTGACACGCGGCGATCAGAACATAAAACGCCAGGGAAAGCAGCTCGAAGCCCAGAAAAAATATCAGCCAGTGGACAGCGCCCGCGATCAGCGACATTCCCAGAACCGCACAGATCACAAGCCCGTAAAATTCATCTCCGGCAACCGACTGCAATCCCGCGTGGCGGTGGCTGAAAAGCAATGACAGCAATGCCGTCACGGCAAACAACACGTCAAAGCATCGGGCGTAGGAACCGGTGTCCAGCATTCCTGAAAACGTCGGCGATTCACCATGGATGAACAGCGCCATCAGCGCCGCCGATATCAGTGTGATGATGGTCAGAATGAACAGAAGATTTTTAGACGATCTTTTAGCGGCGGCGCCCACCCCGAAAATGAAAACGGCGCCTCCGGTCAGCATGAGTTGAAACAGTATGGGTTTCCAGGATAATAACGTCATGATGTTGTCTTTCCGTCAGGGAAATGCAGGAGGTGTCAGCGCCGCAAGGGACGCACCGTGCGTCATGAGGCCGGATGCGGCGTTCTGAAGAATGTCCAGCACCGGGCCCGGATGAAGCCCCAGCCAGATTACCGCCGCGCAAAGCGGCGTCAGGACGGCCAGTTCCCGCAACGTCAAATCCGGGATATCTTGAGGCCGCTGCGCCCGGGGCTCGCCCCACAGGCTTTCATGGAGCATGTGCAGGCTGTACGCCACAGTCCAGAGGAGTCCGCAAAATCCGATGACGGCGGTCCATGGCCTTACAGAAAAGACGCCTACCAGAATCAGTATTTCTCCCACAAAATTGTTGAGCCCGGGAAGTCCCAGAGACGCCAGGGTGAAAAAGAGGAAAAAAGCGCTCCAGACCGGCGCGGTTTTCCATAATCCGCCCATATCTGAAAGCTGCCGACTATGCAGGCGTTCATCGAGCATGCCGATCAGGATGAACAGGGCGGATGTCGTGAGACCGTGATTGAGCATCTGGAGCAGTGAACCGCTGAGGCTCATAAGGTTCCAGACCGCCACGCCGACAATGATAAGCCCCATGTGGGCGATGCTGGAATAGGCGATCAGGCGTTTTATGTCTTTCTGGGCGAAAGCGATCCAGCCGGCATAGAAAATGCCGGCAAGCCCCAGACATATCAGCCAGGGCGTGAAAAAACGGGCGGCGTCTGGAAACAACGGAAACGCGAAACGCAGCAGAGCGTAAGCGCCGGTTTTCAGCAGAATACCCGCCAGAATTACGCTGCCTGCGGTGGGGGCTTCGGTGTGTGCGTCCGGAAGCCATGAATGAAGCGACAGCAGCGGCACCTTGATGGCGAAGGCCAGCGTGAATGCGGCAAAGAGCAGCAGTTCAACGGGACCGTGAAATGTCGTCTGCATGAGGTCGAACAGGGCAAATGTGTAATGTCCTGACTGGCGGCCGTGGAGGATGTACAGGCTCAGGAGCGCTGTCAGCATCAGAAGGCTCCCGCCGATGGTGAAAATGGCGAATTTGACAGCCGCGTAGATGCGGCGGTCATGTCCCCAGACGCCGATCAGAAACAGCATGGGGATGGTCTGCGCTTCCCAGAAGAGATAGAACAGTAAAAGATCTGTTGACAGAAATACGCCCAGCACGCCGGTTTGCATGACCAGAAGAAAAAAATGGAAGGCGGCGACATGCCGGGTGACAGATTTCCAGGAAATCAGCACCGCCAGTATTCCCAGCACCGCTGTCAGCAGGATCAGCATCAGGCTGATGCCGTCCAGCGCCAGCGTGAATCTGGCGCCGAAGGCCGTGATCCACGCGAAATCTTCAATCCGCATCCAGCGCCCCGGCAAGCCGATTCCTCCCTGATGGGTGTTCAGCGCGAAAAGGGACATCACCAGAAGCAGGTCGGCCGCCATCACAAAGATCGTCAGATACCGGCACCCGATATCCCGATTTCGGAGCGCCAGAACCCCCGCCGCCCCAACCAGCGGTAAAAACACAATCGTTGTCAACAAAGGAAAAGAGATCATATTACCCATCAGTTGTCAGTTGCCTTCACCGCCACCACCACACGCCCATTACCGCGCAAAGCAGCAATGCAAATCCTGTCAGCATCATGGCAAGGTACTGTGAAAGCCGTCCCGTGGTCCAGAGTCTCAGCTTTTCTGACACGTTCAGTACCGACAGCGCACCGTGATCGAGTGCGGCGTCCAGGCGGTTTTCATCAATCCGCAGCCAGAGAAAATCGGCCGTTTTCCGAAAAGGCGTCGTGACGTAATTCTGATAGAGGCGATCCAGATCAAATCCGTTCAAGCTCAACTGGCTGAACTTCTGGACGAGAATGGACTCCGGTGATGGTTCTTCCGGCTGACGGGAGCCGTACAGAAGCCACGCGACCAGAACCATCAGCATCGTTGTGCCTCCGGAACACGATTGCAGTATCCATTCCATCCGGGGGGATGCCTGTATCTGCGCGCCGACATCAGGAGCCGCGGCCAGAAAATACGTCAGCCATTCCCCGCCATGCCAGTTGGATGGAAGGTTGAACATACCGGAAACAATGGATAAAACTGCCAGCGGCCACAGTCCCCAGGTCATCCAGCGGGGGAGAACGACGGCCTTGCGTCCCCGGTCTTTCGGAGGATCTCTGAAAAATACGACAAAAAAAAGCCGGAAAACATAAAGTGGCGTCAGCATGGACGCCAGCATCGCCAGGAGCCATAAAAATTTGAAATAGAGATGCGGCTGCAAGAAGACAGCCATGAGGATGCCGTCCTTACTGAAAAAACCGCCGGACAGAGGCACGGCGGCCAGTGAAACGGCGCCCGCCAGAAACAACCAGAAAAACTGGGGGTGGGTCTGACGCAGCCCTCCCATGCGGAAAATGTTCTGTTCCTCATGCAGTGTCTGAATCATGCAACCGGCGGTCAGAAAGAGCAGGGATTTAAAAAAAGCATGGGAAAGCAGGTGAAACATGCCGTCGGATGGATCGCCGGCGCCTACGGCCAGAAACATGTACCCGACCTGGCTGATGGTGGAAAACGCGAGGATGCGTTTAATATCTGTCTGGGCCAGCGCCGCCAGCGCGCCGTAGATGACGGTGGCGACCCCGATGGTTGCAATGGCGGCCATCACCATCGGCGACGCCTGAATTATCGGGAAAAAGCGCATCAGCAGATAGACGCCGGCGGTGACCATCGTGGCGGCGTGAATCAGCGCGGAAACGGGCGTCGGACCTGCCATGGCGTCCGGAAGCCAGACCGACAGCGGCAATTGCGCGGATTTGCCGACAGCCGCCCACAGGAGCAGCAGACCGAGAATGCCTGCAGTTCCCGCCGGGAGACCTGCCGCGCCCTGGTGAATGGCGTTAATGGAAAGCCGCCCGAAATGAATCTGACAAAACGCGATGGCGACTCCGAAAGCCACATCGCCCAGACGGGTCACGAGAAACGCTTTGCGGCCGGCGCTTGCAGCGGCGGGACGCGGGTACCAGAACCCGATCAGCGCGTAGGAACACAGGCCGACGGCTTCCCACCCCAGGTAGAGAAACGCCAGATTTCCGGCCAGCGTGATGACCAGCATGGCGAACACAAAGAGATTCAGAAAACAGAAATAACGGACATATCCGTCTTCATCGCGCATGTACGCCACAGAGTAGATGTGAACGATTCCGGCGACAAACGTGACCATCAGCGCCATTATCGAACTCATGGCGTCATAATATAAATCCAAATTCACCTGAAACGCGCCGACGGAGAACCAGCGGCACAGCGTGATGTTCAACGCCTTCCCGCCGAAGGCCAGAAAAGCCGTCAGCGCCAGAATCCATGACGCCAGAATGCTTGTGCAGGCCAGGATTTCCACCGAACGCCGCGAAAGACTGCGCCCGGTTAACGCCAGCACCAGCGCTCCCATCAAGGGAAACGACAGCAACAGAAAAAGTATGGTATTCACATCAGCCCTTCAGAAGATTATAGTGGTCAGCCTCAACCGCTCCGGTGCGTTTCCGGATGCACACGATCAGCGCCAAAGCGACCGAGATTTCGGCGGCGGCCGCCGCCATGCCGAAAAGCGTCATGATCTGGCCGTCCAATTGCCGCCACCGCAAAGCGGATACGACAAAGACAAGCCCCGAAGCGTTCAGCATGATTTCAACGCCGATCAGTATCATGAACAGATTCTTCCGGGCGACGGTGCAGGCCGCTCCCATCAGAAACAGCAGAATCGCTGCATAGAGTATAGGGGTAAACGGTACGGTCATGGAATCTCCCAATGAAGGAGGAAGTCTTTGAATGCCCTCGCCACCGGACTTTTTATGAAGTCTTCAGAATTGATAGCTTACCTGAGCCCAAATGCTGTGATCCCAACCGTTACTATTGGCAAACGTGCTTGAATAGTCGATGTCGGCGGATAGACAGTCTGACAGTTGCGTGTTCAATCCAAATTTCGCCACTCCCCAATTTCTCAAGTAATCAGGGTAGGTGCTTGTCAGCATAATTGAAGGCTCATCGGTAAAATAGCTGTCAAACTTGCCATCCGAACCATTGAGCTTGGATTTCATCTCTATGGTGGCATTGGGTCTGACTTTAACTGAATCCCACTCGAAGTCATACTGTGCTGTCAGTCCCAATGCCGATAATAATCGAGATAAATTCTGTTTTGACACGGACATGTTTAGGACAGGATCACCCGTTAACGCATAAGCATCTACAGATGTATTGGTTTCGCTGATACCGGCATGAGGCACCAAACTCAATTTGTCTAATTTAAATGCATATCCTGTGGTAGCATCAAAATTGATATAATTGCCTTTTGCATCATTATTACTGATACTGCTGATAACGCCTGGATGGGATATTTTTGTAAAATCCGCCATACCATAATCGAGTTGAGCGGATAAAAAGAAGTTGTTGAATTTATACAAGCCATATAGAGCAGGTTGATATACATTGGCTTCCAATGAGCCTGCCGAATCATTTAAATTTCCATAGTTACTCCCATATCCAAAAGAAGCTCCAAACAGCAGGTTGGGAGTGATCCAATAATCGGCGCCTAATGCGAACGTGTTTATAATATAGTTAAAACCAATTGTAGAATCCGAATCGTCTCTCCATCCTGAACCATAACTT
>JAJYBO010000233.1 GCA_021778975.1 Deltaproteobacteria bacterium | reverse complement strand
ACAGAACCGGGTCTTTTACCGCAACATGTGGCGACAAATTCAGGCCAAAGGCTACTGGCGCGGCATGTTATGGAACAAACGCAAGGATGGAACGGTATTTCCCGGATGGCTGTCCATCTCTACCCTCACCGATTCGCATGGTCGGATCACGCAGCGTATCGGCATATTTTCAGACACTTCCGAGCAACTGCATCTGGAAGAACAACTCCGGCAATCTCAGAAAATGGACGCCATCGGCCAGTTCGCCGGCGGGGTGGCCCATGATTTCAACAATATTCTCATGATTATCATCGGCTACTGCGACATTCTGAAAATGAGTATGGAGGAAGACAACCCGCTCCACATTGACGTCGAACAGATCACGCTGGCGGCCAACCGCGCGGCCACGCTGACCAGCGGTCTTCTGGCGTTCGGTCGCAAGCAGATCATGACGCCCAAAGCAACCGATCTCAATCAGCTCGTTTCGGATTCCAGCAAGTTTTTACGAAGAATCATCGGTGAAGACGTTTATCTGAAGACCACCTTCAGAGAAAAAAACATCCATGTTTGCGTTGACAACGGCCAGATCATGCAGGTGCTGATGAACCTTGCCGCCAATGCCAGGGACGCGATGGAGAAAGGCGGTTTGCTGAGCGTCGAAACATCCATTGTCGAAATTGACGGCAACTTCGTTCAGGCGCACGGATACGGCGGTCCCGGAAAGTACGCCCTGCTGTCGGTATCGGACACCGGAAAGGGCATGGACGACGCCACCCGTCAAAAAATCTTCGAGCCTTTTTTCACCACCAAAATTGCAGGCAAGGGCACGGGGCTGGGGATGTCTATCGTATATGGCATCATCAAGCAGCACAATGGTTATATCAACGTATATAGCGAACCGGAAAAGGGCAGCACATTTCGCCTTTATTTTCCGGTTGTGAATGAAGGGCCGCTCACGTCCGAAGAAGTGGCGGCGCTGCCGATAGCCGGTGGCTCCGAAACGATTCTGGTGGTGGAAGACGATCCGGATGTCCGCAAATTCGAGGTTTCCATTCTCGAAAAATTTGGTTACACGGTCATTGTCGCTGAAAATGGGCAGGATGCGGTCGAAAAATTTACCGCCAATCAGAAAACTATCGCGCTCGTCATGACCGACATGATTATGCCTCAGAAAGGCGGCAAGCAGGCATACGATGAAATCCGAAAACTGCGACCCGACATAAAAGCGTTGTTCGCCAGCGGATACCCGGCGGAAATTGTCCGAACCCGGTGCGAAATATCCCCGGAAACAGAGATTATCATGAAACCGGTCAGCGCGCCCGAACTGCTGCGCAAGCTCCGGGAAATACTCGACGGTAAAAAGGATACGATTTCACCGTGAACATAACAGACAGACAGGCAAAAACATTTTCCCGGCTGTTGGTCGTTGTATCCGCTGTCATCAGCCTGGCTATCGTGTTGTTCGGGTACCGGATATTCCTCCGAGAATCCCAAACAATACGCCAGGAAAAATTCAACGACCTGAAAACCATCGCCGCCCTGAAGGTTGATCAGATTGTCAATTGGCGGCAGAGTCGTCTGGAAATTGTCCGCATGAACACATCGGGGGCGATTCGTATCTTCTTCAATCAGTGGCTGAAAGCGCCGCGCGATCCAAACGTCATTTCCGATATCATGAACCGCATCACTTATTTTCGGAATGCGGAAGGATGTCAGGATATTTTTATAGCGGATCCGGATGGCAAGATACTCTTTTCAGCGACATCCACCGAATCCGAACTCAGTGCGATATCCCGGCAATTGATCATTCAAACAATCTCTGAAAATAAAGCGATTTTTGGCGCGCAGTATCGCTGTCCGATCTGTGGTCAACTACATTTAGATGTTTTGGCGCCAATTCGCACGCCGGATAACCGCCCGGTGGCAGTACTGATTATGCGAATCAATCCGAACACATGGCTCTACCCGTTCATTCAGTCCTGGCCAGTTTTCAGTAAAAGTGCGGAAACCCTTTTGGTCCAAAAAGACGGTAACGACGTTTTGTTTCTCAACGCCCTGCGACATCGGCCTGACATTGCACCGTTGACATTGCGTATTCCGCTGTCGCGAACTGATGCGCTATCCGTGCAGGCCGTATTGGGACATAAAGGGTGCTTTGAAGGCAAAGATTACCGCGGCGTGGATGTCATCTCCGATTCACAGACCATTCCCGGAACATCGTGGTTTTTGATAGCCAAAATGGATACATCGGAGGTGATGGCGGATATGACCTATCGCCGCAACGCCATCGCCCTGTCGGTGATTCTGGGGATTTTGCTTACAGCGGCGATGGCGGCATCTGCATATTTTTCTCGAACAGGTACATTGTATCAAAGACTGTTTCAAACAGAGCAGAAGCAGCGGGAACTTCAGGGAGAAATAGGCGCGACACTGTACAGCATCGGCGATGGCGTCATCGTTACGGACAAATCCGGCCATATCCGCCGATTGAACCCGGTGGCGGAAACGCTCACCGGATGGAAAGAAGCCGAGGCGATAGACAAACCACTGTTCGATGTGTTTCAGATCATCAATGAACGCACCCGACAGCGCGTCAACAACCCGGTGGAACAGGTCATTCAGGACAATGTGGTGGTAGGGCTGGCCAATCACACCCTGCTGGTCTCCCGCGATAGTCTGGAACGCCCCATTGCAGACAGCGCCGCTCCGATCCATGACGACAACGGTGATATCATCGGCGTGGTGCTGGTTTTTCGCGATCAGACCGAGGAGCGTCACACCATGAACAAACTTCTGGCGTCGGAACAATTCGTTCGATCCACCCTCGACGGGCTTTCATACATGATCGCCATTGTGGATGCCGCGGGGACGATTCTGTATGTGAATCAGGCATGGCTTGACTTTGGTGAGGCCAACCAGGCGGAGATGTCGGCCATCATGCCGGGAGCCAATTATCTGGAAATATGCCAAAAGGCCGAAGGTCCCGAATCGGATGGTGCGATGGAATTTGCAACTGGCCTTACCGCCGTACTGTCTGGAACCCGGTCAACTTTTGCGGTGGAATATCCCTGTCATTCTCCTGACGAAAAACGCTGGTTCATCGCCAGAGTCACAAAATTTCCTCATGACAGTGAATCCCGGGCCATCATCGCCCATGAAAACATCACAGAACGCAAACAGATCGAAAACACCCAGTTGTTTTTGCTGCAACTGGGTACCCAAGAAAATCATGAAGATTTTTTCGAGGCGCTGGCCCTGTATCTGCATGACACTTTGGGGTCTGATTTTGTCTGTATTGACAGACTGGAAGGCGACCTGAAAACCGCCCGAACCGTGGCCATTTATTTTGACGGCAAATTCAGGGATAACATCACCTATACCCTGAAAGACACGCCGTGTGGCGATGTGGTGGGCAAAACGGTTTGTGTATTTCAGAAGGACGTTCGCGGCATGTTTCCCAAAGACGAAGTGTTGCAGGAAATGGTGGCGGAAAGCTATGTCGGGGTCACCCTCTGGAACATTCTGGGCGAGGCGATTGGGCTGATTGCGGTCATCAGCCGTAAACCCCTGGCCAATTCTCGACTGGCGGAAGCGGTTCTGAAGCTGGTGGGGATGCGTACGGCCAGCGAACTGGAAGGTCGTCAGGCTATGGAAGCGCTGTTGACCAAGCAGCGCGAGCTTGAAAATCTGAATTTTTCCCTGGAGGACCGTATTCGGAAGGCGGTGGATGAACTGCGGCAAAAAGATCAGGTGCTGATTCATCAGAGCCGCATGGCGGCCATGGGCGAGATGATCGGCAACATCGCGCATCAGTGGCGGCAGCCGCTGAACGCTCTGGGGCTGGTTGTCGCCAATATCAAGGACGCCCATGATTATAAAGAACTCGACGCCACTTATCTGAATCAGGCCATTGCCGACAGCAATCGGCTGATCCAGAAGATGTCTTCCACCATCAGCGACTTTGCCAATTTCTTCAGGCCGGACAAAAAAATCGCCGCTTTTTCCGGCTTAAAACAGATCCGGGATGCCATCGCACTGGTGGAGGCCAGTTTTAAAAGCAACAATGTCACCATTCAGTGCGACACCACGGAAGATGTCATGCTGCTGGGCTTTCCCAATGAATTTTCTCAGGTGCTGCTGAACCTTCTGGTCAACGCCAAAGACGCCATCAAAGCCTCTAAAACCCCGAATGGCTGTGTGGTCGTAAACCTGACCTCCCGTAACGGCAGAGGCTGCATCACGGTTCGCGACAATGGCGGCGGCATTCCGGAGGACATCATTGGCCGGATATTCGACCCATATTTTTCTACCAAACAGCAGGGGAGCGGCATTGGTCTGTACATGTCCAAAATGATCATCGAAGACAACATGAACGGCGCCATCACGGCCCGCAACATCGAAAATGGTGCGGAATTCATTATCTGTATTCCGCTTTCGTAATTTGTAATAGATAATTGGGGAGTAATGAAGTTACAATCAAGTTATAACGATGATATTTTTTTATCTAGAATAGAAAAATATGATAAATCTTTGACAAATCACTTTTCTGAAACACTTGTTATTGATGAAAATCTAACGCGGAAACTTGTAAGTTTTCAAGCAAACAAGACGCGATCATACTATAGATGGTACAAGTACAAAGAAGCATTTTCTGCTGATCTGATAGAATATCTTTTCGATAGATATTGTGTGCCTGAAGGGAAAATACTCGATCCTTTTGCCGGCGC
>JAJYBO010000232.1 GCA_021778975.1 Deltaproteobacteria bacterium | reverse complement strand
CACGTCCACCATCTTGGGGGTGCCGATGCAGGCCGCGCAGTCGAGAGTGGGAAAGGTCTTGTCGAATTGAAGCATGTGGCCGCCGATGGTGCCGGATTTTTCGACGAGATACACATGATGATCGGCGGCGGCGATATCGAGCGCCGCCTGCATCCCGGCGATGCCCGCGCCGACCACCATGACATCGGGATGCACCCGGACTTCGCGGGAATCCAGCGGGGTGTGAAACATGACGCGGCTGACCGCCGCGGCCGCCAGAGACTTGGCTTTCTGCGTGGCCTCGTCCTCATCATGGGTCACCCAGGAAACCTGCTCCCGGACCGAGGCCATCTGGAACAGGTACGGATTGAGGCCCGCGCGCCGGCAGGCGGCCTGAAAGGTTTTTTCGTGGAGCCGGGGGGAACAGGAAGCCACCACGACCCGGTTCAGGCCGTATTCCCGGATATCCTTTTCGATCATCGCCTGACCGGGATCCGAACACATGAACCGATAATCCCTGGACACCACCACGCCCCTGAGCTTTCGGATAAAATCCGCCACTTCGGTCACACGGACTTTTCCGGCGATGTTGATGCCACAATGACAGATGTAAAATCCGGTACGAATGGTCATGAGGGGTGCGCTCCTTTTCAGGAAAGGCGGATCATGACGCTCCAGGCGCGACAGATTTTTCAGGAAGCGTCAGGCCAGTGGATTGCTGAAATCTACGCTGCTTCTCTGTGAATATGGGCTTTTGAAATGCTGATAATCGTTTATACCACACCATCAGGTTTTGCAAGCATCATTATTTGACGGCTTCGTAAAAAGTCCGGATGCTGCGTTGCGCTGCATCCTTCGTCGTTGCGGCGTACCATAAGTACGTCTCACTCCTCAGGATTTGCGCGCCTTACCTGCGAACTTTTTACGAAGCCGTCATAACATATTGATTTAATGAGTGCCCCCGGCGTGAATCGGACACGCGGCACACAGATTAGGAATCTGTTGCTCTATCCACTGAGCTACGGGGGCAGAAAAGAGGAACACCCGGAAGGAAACTGTGAACCATCATCTAATGGCGCTGCCATTGACGCGACAATATCGCTGTAAAATCAAGATATACTTTATCAGAAACTCCAGCCGTATTCAATAAGGAAAAACAACGGTTGTAACTAAAAAAGGCGGGGACATGGCGACACCATCAAAAAACCATGATGATACCTCATGTCCTCTAACCTCCTATTTTTTAAAATCCCAGATATGTCTCCCGTATCGAGGCATCCGATTCCAGTTCTTTGCCGGTGCCTTCACGGACAATGCGTCCGTTTTCCAGAACATAACAGTAATCCGCTATTTTAAGGGTCTGATGAACATTTTGTTCCACCAGAAAAATGGTCAACCCCTGGTGATGCAGTTCATCAATGACCCGAAACACTTCCTGAACCAGAATCGGGGCAAGTCCCAGACTGGGTTCATCCAGCATGATCAGTTTCGGGCTTTGCATCAGCGCCCGACCAATGGCCACCATCTGCTGCTCACCGCCGGAAAGGGTTTCCGCCTGTTGACGCCTGCGCTCTTCAAGACGGGGAAACAGTTCATATACCCATTTGAGATTTTTGGAGCGATCTTTCCAGGTACGGCCAAGGTAAGAACCCAGCAGGAGATTTTCCTCGACATCCATTTTGGGAAAAAGCTGCCTGCCTTCCGGCACCAGGGTAATCCCCAGATCGGCGATTTCATGCACCAGCATTCCGGTAATGACCTTTCCTTCGAAGTCTATCTCCCCTGAAGATGAGGCCAGCAGCCCACAGATGGCTTTGAGAGTTGTCGTTTTTCCCGCACCGTTTGTACCCAGCAGCGCGACAATCTGACCGGATGTCACCGAAAACGATACATCCCACAATGCCTGGATATCGCCGTAACATACCGAAATTTCTTTGGCGTTCATGATGTTCATTGAGGCGCCTCCCCCAGATATGCCTGGATCACTCCGGGATTTGTGGCGACATCCCGGGGATTGCCTTCCGCGATTTTCTGACCGAAATTGAGTACCACAACCCGGTCGCTGATATTCATGATAACCCGCATGATATGCTCGACAATTAAAATGGTAATTCCCTGACGACGCAGAGACAGAATGAGTTCGATGGTGCGGTCGGCTTCCGTCGGGTTCAACCCCGCCACCACTTCATCCAGAAGCAGCAGGGTGGGCTCGAGCGCCAGCGCCTTGCTGACCTCGAGACGTTTGCGCCCAGCCAGTGTCAGGCTGGACGCCTGAACGGTCGCCCGATCCGCAAGGCCGGTTGTTTCCAGAACTTTCCAGGCGTGTTCTTCGGCCTGACGGCGTTTGGGATATCGCACCAGGGATGCGATGACGACATTTTCCAGAACCGTCAGACCCGCGAACGGTTTGACCACCTGAAAGGTGCGGCCAATGCCGATGGCGGCCAGTTTATAAGGAGGTTTTCCGCTGATATCCTGTCCGTTAAATCGGATATGACCCGCATTGGGCGCATAATAGCCGCTGATGACATTGAACAGCGTGGTTTTTCCCGCACCGTTGGGGCCGATCAGTCCGATAATTTCACCGGAATTTATCTGAAAAGATACCTGAAATACCGCATGAAGTCCTCCAAACGTTTTGGTGACACCCTCCACCTGAAGGAGATGTTCGGACGGCGCGGGGTCGGAGATTGCAGGTTCAGACATGACGAACTCCTTTGTCTGTTGCGCGCGGGGCGCTCGTGTTGTTTTTCATGATTCGCCTGGCCCGCAGATATTCGGACAGGGTTCCCCACAGACCGTTGGGAAGAAATACCACACTGACGGCGATGACGCCTCCCAGAATGATCAGATATAGCACTTGATAGTCGGACAGATAGGCCCAGAAACAGGTCTTGAAGGCAAAAATGATCACCGCGCCGATGGTGGGGCCAATCAGCGTTCCCAACCCGCCGAACACCGCCATGACAACGGCCTGGTCCGTCACCAGATCTCCGAGAACCGAAGCCGGGTCAATATAGGTAATCCAGTAGGCATATATTCCTCCCAGTATTCCGGTGGGAATTGCCGACAGAACAAACGCCTGGAGCTTGATCCACGATGGATTCAATCCCAGGGACATCGCTCCCTGCTCGTCTTCACGGATGGCTTTCACTTTGAGGCCGAATGGAGCCTTTTCAAACAGGAACCAATATCCCCCAAAGATGATGGCAACGGTTAGAAGCATGAGAAAATAGAAAAAATGGGGGTGTAGAAACGGCGGCAGTCTCATGCCGTCCGGGCCGCCGGTGATATCCATGACCAGCGCCCCCTGCTGAATGGCGCGAGCCAGCGCCCAGGTCGCAATGGCAAAATAGGCGCCTTTCAGCCGGAGCGTCGGAATGCCCGCTATGGCCGCCACAACGCCAGCGGCAAGTCCACCGACTGGAAGCGCCAGAAGAAACGGCCAGTGGGCAAGGTTGATCAGAAGTGCGGTCACATAGGCGCCGATACCGAAAAACGCGCCATGTCCGAAATTCAAATAACCGGTATAGCCTGCCAGAACGTCCCAGGATATGGCCAGCCCTATCCAGAGAATGGCTTCCGTGATGACCCGCAGGAAAAATGTGTCTCGCACCACAGATGGTACGGCCATGAGAAGACCGAAGATAACCAGTGTAAACAACAGATGCTTTCGGTTCATACGCCCCTTCCAAACAGCCCTTTGGGCGATATCAGTAAGATGGTGAAAAGAATTCCGAAGACGGCCATCAGGGTGTAGCTGGGATCCAGATAGATCAGGAAAAACGATTGCACCAGCCCCAGTAAAAATGCGGCCCAGGGAACGCCTGCCAGATACCCCATGCCCGCAAGTACGACCACGAAAAACGCCAACACCGTGTAATCACCGCCCATCTGGGCATTGATGGTGAAGATACTGCCGATGATGACACCGGTCATGGCACTCAGCCCGACATAGATGCCATACACGTAGGAACTGATCCGCCGGGCGTTGATGCCCATCAGCCCCGCAGCCTCCCGATGCTGCGCAAGCGCTCTGACAGCCCGTCCGAAATTTGTTTTTTTCAGCACGTAATTCAGAACCGCCGTAATGGCCAGCGCATAGAGAAGCCCTGCAAGTCGCACATAGGGAACGGTGACAAACATTCCTCCCAATTCTATGGTAAAAGAATTCTGTGAAATGGCGGAAGGAATGGAATGGGAATAAAATCCGAAGCTGGTCTGGGCAAGTCCCCGAAACATGAGCGCCAGCCCGAAAGTGAACACCAGACCCATCAGGACAGGATTTCCTTTTTTCCCGCTGATGACCCGATATACCAGCGGCTGTATCATGTATCCGATCCAGGCAAACACGACAAAAATCGCCGGCAGCAGGATAAATGGGTCAACAGCCGTCCAGAGATTGAGATAATAGCCCATAAACGCGCCCAGCATAATCCATTCGCCGACTGCAAAGTCTATGATGTGCATGACGCCGTAGGCCAGTGAGAACCCAATGGCGATGGTGATGTAGATACCGCCGATCAAAAGGCCGTCTATTGTGGCTTGGGGCAACAATTCCATGTAAATGTTCTCCGATGGATAAATTATTCAGCGTAACCGCCGATTTACAGAAATCAAAGGCTGACGGCTTCGTAAAAAGTCCGGATGCTGCGTTGCGCTGCATCCTTCGTCGTTGCGGCGCACCATAAGTACGCCTCACTCCTTGCGGATTTGCGCGCCTTGCCTGCGGCCTTTTTACAAAGCCGTCCGAAAACCAACTTT
>JAJYBO010000023.1 GCA_021778975.1 Deltaproteobacteria bacterium | reverse complement strand
ATGGACATGTATGCTGCCTGCGATCAAGGAAGCATTTCCTGGCATTGCCGCGGATATCGTTGCTCTGACCGCCGCCTGTGAACAGGGAAGTCTCCCCATCGTTGACCTGGCAGCGGGATATATAGACGGCAGTTTCAAGGGATATGAATCCACAGCCCACGCCACCGGCATTTCTCCGGACGGACTGGGGTTTGTGATGCGCATGGTGCTTCCGGCAGCACTGGAACCCTTAACCCCCCACATCGAGGCGCAGATAAAGAACGTTTCCTGGTCCCGGGGGTACTGCCCGATTTGCGGATCGCTGCCGGTTATCGGCATGTTGTCTCGACCGTCCACACTTTCCGGAGAATTTCTCAAAGAAAGCGGCGGCCAGAAATTTTTGCACTGTGGGGCGTGCGGTCATAACTGGCGATTTGATCGCCACGCCTGCCCGATCTGTGACAATTCGGAACCGGACACACGGTTTTACCTGTCCGATCCGGACTACCCGTCCGAGCGGGTGGATATTTGTCGTAAATGCGGACATTATCTGCTCACCATTGACCTGAGAGAGCGCGATGGCGATCCGCATTTAGACACTGCCGCCATATGTATGGTTCATCTCGATATCCTGGCGCAAAAACAGGGTTTCAAGCCCCTGTCGCCCGCTATGAGCTGGAGTCAGGCAGATTCAATTGACCACTAAAAAATGTCGGTTTTACTTTAAAATCAACTCATTCCTTATGAATTTCTAAAATATCGAATTCTTCCAGATGAAATTGCGGGTTGGGATATATCATGATCTGTTTGCCGATTGTTTTTTCAAGCTGAAATATCAAATGATTTTCTTCCCCATGCAGCAGCTCCGCAATTTCCGGATTGACCCGGACAATAATCCGGATACCGGCTACCGTCCGATATTCTCTAAGAATTTCCCGGTAAATCATGTGGCAGATGGAATTGCGGGACATGAGAAAACCTTCGCCTTCACAGTAAAAACACGGCTCACATAAGATCCGGTTCAGTGGTTTGCGGATCCGTTTTCGGGTCATCTGAATCAGGCCCATCTCCGATATGGGAAGTACATGGGTTTTGCTGCGATCTTTCTTGAGCGCCTCGATAAGCGCGTTATAGACTTTTTCCTGATTGGCCTTCTTTTCCATATCAATAAAATCAATGATGATGATTCCGCCAATATCCCGAAGTCTGAGCTGATACGCAATTTCCTTAACCGCATCCAGATTGGTTTTTAAAATGGTCTCTTCGAGGTTGTGTTTTCCGACATATCTGCCGGTGTTGACATCAATGGCCACCAGGGCTTCGGTCTGCTCGATGACGATATAGCCTCCGGACTTCAGCCAGACCTTGCGCTTCAAGGCCCGCGAAATATCCCCTTCCAGGTTGTAGGCGTCGAATATCGGCTCCTGCCCGTCATACAGATCTACGGAATCTTTCATGCGGGGCATGAAGGTGTTTAAAAACGACAGCACCGAATCATATACCGGCCGGGAATCAATAATCAACGAATCCGCCTCGTGAGTCAGCAAATCCCGAACGGCCCTCAAACTGACGTTCAATTCTTTGTGCAACAGGGACGGCGCAGGCGCTGTCTTGTATTTGCCGAGAATGGTCTGCCACAGGTTTTTCAGAAACACCATCTCGGACGCCAGTTTTTCAGCCTCGACCCCATCGCTGGCGGTGCGGATGATATACCCGCAGGCGTCATCCTTTAAAGATGTAACGATTTCTTTGAGCCGTGTACGTTCGGCTTCATCTATAATTCTGCGGGATACGCCGATGTGATCCGAATATGGCATCAGCACCAGAAAACGACCCGGCAGAGAAACATAGGTGGTTACCCGGGCGCCTTTGGTGCCCAGGGGAGATTTGGCCACATGCACCAGAATTTCCTGACCTTCACAGAGCATATCCTCGATGTGCATGCCTTTACGGCTGATCGTGTGCTCCAACATGACGACCGCACTGGACGAACCGGGAACTTCATCGTCTTCGCTAGGATGCAGCATAACCTGTTCGATTTCCATGTCCTGATAGCCCAAAACATCGTCCACATAAATGAACGCCGCCTGGTTAAGCCCGATATCCACAAACGCGGCCTGCATTCCCGGTAACACCCTCTGCACCCGACCTTTATAAATATTGCCTGTAATATCGGAGTGATCCTGCCTTTCGATGAAAAGCTCGACGATGGTGCCGTTTTCTACCAGCGCGACACGGGTTTCATAGTCGGTATCGTTGATAATCAATTTTTTCTGCATACCGAAACATCACCTCCTGTTAAAAAGATAGAGAATGGTTCAAAATATTGATAAGCATTGAAATAGTGATTGATAATAGCTCATTTCACAGGCGGTGGCCAATTGTTTTTCCCGCTCCCTCCCTGTTTTTTTCATTTGAAAACTTCATTCAAAAAAGGCAGTATGACCCTATCGTTTCAATCACAACCTTTTAAAGGAATTTTTCATGATACATATCACAGATCCGGTATCCTCTCCGCTTCAGGCGGAAGATGTTGTGTTCGGATACAAAGTATGCCGTGTAACAAAACTCGAAGAACTGCGATGCGTGTTTTACGAGCTGCTCCATGAGGAAACCGGCGCCAGACACATTCATATCCAGAATGACGACCCTGAAAACACCTTTGGTGTCGCGTTTAAAACGGTTCCGCGAGATTCCACAGGAGTGGCCCATATTCTGGAACATACCGTACTGTGCGGTTCCAGATTATATCCGGTGCGGGACCCTTTTTTCTCCATGCTCAAGCGCAGTCTGAACACCTTCATGAACGCTTTCACATCATCCGACTGGACGATGTACCCGTTTTCCACTCAGACCCCCAAAGATTATTACAATCTGATGGGGGTCTATCTGGATGCCGCTTTTTTTCCGAACTTAGACGAGCTGAGTTTTATGCAGGAGGGACACCGTCTGGAGATCGAAACGCGCGATCCCCTGACTCTGGCGTATAAGGGTGTGGTATATAACGAAATGAAGGGCGCCATGTCCTCTCCGGATCAGGTAATGTCCAGGTCTCTTTTAAATGCGCTGTATCCCGACACCACCTACCGCTTCAATTCCGGCGGCGATCCCACCATCATTCCCGGCCTGACATGGGAAGAACTGAAAAACTTTCATCACCGTCATTATCATCCCAGCAATGCGTATTTTTACACCTATGGCAATCTGCCGCTCACGGATCATCTTCAGTATATCCATGACAAGGTATTGAGCCAGTTCTCCCGCATCGCCCCTGATACCGACGTTCCCTCTCAACCACGGTGGAAAGAACCCCGACAGGCGGTATATCACTATCCTATAGACAGGCGCCAGGACATTTCCCGAAAGAGTCAGGCCTGTGTTGCATGGCTGACCTGCGATGTCACCCAGACCTATGAAATGCTGGTGGTAAGTCTGCTGGGAGAGGTGCTTCTGGCCAACGCCGCATCGCCGCTGCGAAAAGCGCTGATGGACTCCGGGCTGGGATCGTCCCTCAGCGACGCCTCCGGCTATGACACCGATTGTCGCGACACGTCGTTCGCCATAGGGCTAAAAGATGTCAGCGCTTCGGATGCCGATAAAATTCAGGCCATTGTGTTTGAAACACTGGAGAAATTGGTGAAAGACGGCATTGATCGGGAACTTGTCGAATCCGCCATTCACCAGATCGAGTTTCATAGAAAAGAGGTTACCAACGTCCCCTACCCTTATGGGTTGAAATTGATGCTGGCATTCTTCGGAATCTGGCTGCACGGGGGAGATCCGGTGGAAATCCTGAATCTGGACACCCATATGAACGCACTGAAAAAGGCGATTGCCGAAGGCCCTTTTTTAGAGCGGAAAATTCAGGAATATTTTCTCGACAACCCGCACCGTTTGCAAATGACACTGGTTCCAGATCCAGACATGGAGGAAGCGGAGATCGCCAGAACCACAGCGGAACTCCAGGCCGTAGCATCAACATTGTCGGCCTCGGATATGGACATTATAGAGACAACCGCCTCCCAGCTTCAAACGCGACAGGAAGGTACGGAAGATGTATCCTGTCTGCCGACCCTGACGGTTCAGGACGTTCCGGCGGATGTTCGGATTATCACCGAAATGCCTCACAGCAGTGCCGCCACCCTCTACTACGATCAACCGACATCCGGCATTGTGTATGTGTCCGCAGCACTCGATACCACTGCGCTTCCGGAAGCGCTGACCCCTTTGACGACTTTTTTCTGCTATGCGGTCACCCAAATCGGTACGGCGCTTCGCGATTATACGGATATGGCGCGGCGGATAGACCGCTACACCGGAGGACTTGGCTTTTCAACGATCGCCAGAACCCGTTTTGACGATACGGGCGCATGTCTTCCACTGATCTCCATCGGCGCCAAATGTCTGGCGGAAAATGTGAACCCCACTTTTGAAATTCTTCAGGAAATGTTGACGCAGTACCAGTTTTCAGACCTGTCCCGGCTCAAGATGTTGCTGCAGGAATATCAGGCCGGCATGGAATCCATGATCGTGCAAAACGGCCATCGCCTCGCGATATCCCTGGCCTCCCGGCGATTTTCATCCGCCAGCCAACTGAACGAATCCTGGCATGGAATTCATCAGCTTAAAACCATCCAAAAATTGACACAGGATCTTTCAGACGCCGCCCTGTCCGAAATTTCCGGGAAACTGAAGGATATCGCGGCATCGCTTTTTACCAGAAACAACCTGAAACTGGCGCTCATCGGAGAAACCCAGTCACTGTCAAAGGCATCCGGATGGCCGGGAGCGTTGCTCGACGCCCTGCCCAACGGCCCGGAATGCCGTACGGCGCCGGTGTCGGCAGCGCCGGATACAACGCTTCCCTATGAAGGCTGGTCAACATCTTCGGCCGTATCGTTTGTGGCGCAGGCGTTTGAGACAGTCCGTATGGCGCATCCGGACGCACCGGTTTTAATGCTTATCAGCAAAATGAGCCGGTCGCTTTATCTGCATCGGGAAGTCCGCGAAAAAGGCGGCGCCTATGGCGGCATGGCGGCTTATTCTCCGGAAGATGGCATTTTCTGCTTTGCATCTTACCGGGATCCGCATATTGTCTCGACCCTCAAAGCCTTTACCGGTGTCATGGAATTCATGGCGTCCGGCAATTACAGCGCGGAAGATATCCAGGAAGGCATTCTTCAGGTCTGTGCGGATATTGATCACCCGGATTCACCGGGACAGGCCGCCATCAAGGCTTTTCACCGTAAAATCGTCGGACTTTCAGACGATGTAAGACGGGGTTTCAAGAAAAGCCTTCTGACCGTTACACATGAAGATATCGTTCGGGTGTCCCGGAAGTATCTCGATCCGAACAATATCCGCAAAGGCGTGGCTGTGATCTCCAGCGAAGAAAGGCTCCTGGCTGCAGGGCGAGAACCCGATATGACGCCGTTCTCCCTGCGCCGAATTTAACATGCGTGTATATTGCAAGCCGTTTGCAACCGCTTAGAGTATATCCAAACATGACGTCTATAAAGTCGGGATGCGGCGTTGCGCCGCATCCCGACGCCAGCGTAAAAACCATTTCACAACAGGAGGTGCAAGGTGAAAGATATCAGTGAGTTGAAATTTCCGGATAATGTCCACTACACCAAAGATCATGAGTGGGCATTGCCGCAGGAGAACGGCGCGCGCGCCGGCATCAGCGACTATGCGCAGGATCAGCTTGGAGATGTGGTTTATGTCGAACTTCCCAAAATCGGCGACCGGTTTGAAGCTGGTGAAGTTTTTGGTACGGTGGAATCCGTCAAGGCGGTATCCGAATTGTTTATGCCGGTCAGCGGTGAAATCACCGGCGTCAACGCAGCCCTTGCCGATAATCCGGACTGGGTCAACACCGACCCCTATGAAGCCGGATGGATGATTGATATTCGTCCAGATGCCGCCCGGCTTCCAGAAACCCTCATGACGCGGGAAGCATATCTCGCCATGCTGAAAGAATAACGATTTCGTCAACGGACCGGCGGTGTCCGCCCTCCCCTCTCCCTCCAACATGAAAAGGCGTTAACCATGGGAATAGACTCGTTTCTCGGGCTGAGTTATCTGGGGTTTCATTCCGTCTCTTATCAAAAATGGGGTATGCGCCCCCATCGCAAGCGTGATGATGTGCCTGTGATCTGCGTACACGGAACAACCCGCAACAACATGGATTTCAACAATCTTGCAGAGTCCATGCAATCGAAACGGCGTGTTTTTTCTCCGGATATCGTTGGAAGAGGCGGTAGTGACTGGCTTTCCGATCCTGCACTATACGGTTTTCCTCAATACATTTCGGATATGACCATGATGATTGCGCGCACCGGCGCCAGACAGGTTGATTGGGTGGGAACTTCCATGGGGGGGCTTATCGGAATGATGCTGGCTTCCATGCCGAATTCTCCCATAAGGCGACTGGTGCTGAACGACATTGGGCCTTTCATTCCACTGGCGGCCTTACAACGTATTCACTCGTATGTCCGCGCAACACATGAATTTCTTGATATTCACGAAGCGGGAAAATACATGCGCGAGATTTATGCTTCTTTTGGCCACATTGATGACGAAGACTGGAAAACACTGATAGCTTATGGGATACGTTATCTGCCCAACGGGAAAGTGATCCTGAATTACGATCCAGCAATTGTAAATAGCTTCGATGCCGTCTCCAGCGATGTGGATATCTGGGCGACATATGACAAGATAACAACACCAACAATGGTGCTGCGGGGGGAAATGTCAGATATTTTGACTCCGGAGACAGCGGAGCAGATGACCCTACGAGGCCCCAAAGCGAAATGGGTGACCATCAAAGGGTGCGGCCATGCACCGTCCTTGATGACTCCTGACCAGATACAAATAGTGATGGATTTTCTCGATCCAAAACGTGGAGAGATGCCGAAACACCGATAAAAGGAAATGGTGGAACGGATGGATACAAGCCGCGCGTCGCTCGACAGATTGCTTGATCCTGAAAATACCGCTGTCACGCTTCACACCATGATGAAGGCGGCGGCGACAGTTGGAAAAAGGATCCATTCCGTATGTGTCCCTATATTTTGAGGAATCAATATGACTTTACCCAACCACGAGACTGACGGCATCAGTGAACAAGACTACCTCGAAGGAGAAAAGGTCAGCATGATTAAACACGAGTATATTGATGGCGAAGTCTATGCGATGGCGGGTTCAAGTAAAAATCACCAGCGTCTGGTTACCATGCTGTCGAGACAACTCTGTGAACATTTTGATAATACCCCGTGCGAAGTTTTCAGCTCAGACATTAAAGTCCATATCGGCAGCAAATATTTTTATCCTGATGTGGTTGTGGTTTGTGACAATGATGATAACGATCCGTATTGTACCGAATCACCACGCATCATTATCGAAATATTGTCGAGTTCGACACGTAAACATGATCGGACTCTTAAACGCTATATTTATCAAACGATCCCCAGCCTGGAAGAGTATGCGCTGATTGAACAGGATTTTGTGCAAGTTGAATTATGTCGTAAATCAGAAAATTGGATGCCAGCTTTCTATTTTCTGGATGATGATGTAACATTTGCATCTGTTGGTTTAACATTGCCAGTCGCCGAGATTTATCAGCGCGTTGAAAATGATGATATGCAAGCGTTTCGTGCAGCGCATCAAGGGATTAAAGAAGTGTCCCCATAATTTGATGCCCTCGTAAAAAGTCAATTTTCGGACGGCTTTGTAAAAAGTTCGCAGGCAAGGCCTGCAAATCCGCAAGGAATGAAACGTACTTGCCGTACGCTGCAATGACGAAGGATGCAGCACAACGCAGCTTGCGGACTTTTTACGAAGCCGTCAAAATTAATTGCCCCCTGGCGGAGTTTAATCCGATGAAAACAGTCAAAGATGCCTGTGAATTGCAACCGAATGCGCTGTCAATTAAGCTTAGCGATCAAATTGAACGGCTTGACGAGTTGATCGCCTCAGAGGGAGAAGGCAAGGCGTTTTTCCAAAAAACCTTCATCACCCAGGGCATGCAGGATCTCATCAGTGAAGGGCTTGCTCGGCTGGCCGGGTCTTCTACCCAGGCGATTTTTCACCTGAAGCAGGCCATGGGTGGTGGTAAAACTCACCTTCTTGTTGGTTTTGGTCTGCTTGCCAAACATCCGGGGCTTCGGAAAACTTACTGCGGCGGGATGCCCCAGGCTTCGGCCTTTGCAAGTGCCGACATCGCCGCTTTCAACGGCCGCAATAATCCCGATCATTTTTTCTGGGGAGAGATCGCCAATCAGCTCGGCAAGGCAGATCAATTCACGGCTTTCTGGACCAGCGGACCCAAAGCCCCGGACGAGAAAGACTGGCTCAAGCTTTTCGATGGAGACCAGCCTGTCCTTATCCTGCTGGACGAGATGCCACCCTATTTCCACTACCTGGATACCCAAAAGGTCGGAAACGGCACCGTCGCGGATATTGCCACCCGCGCATTTGCCAACCTGCTGACCGCCGCCGGCAAAAAGAAAAATGTCTGTGTGGTAGTATCCGATCTGGCCGCAGCCTACGATACCGGCGCTAAACTCATTTATCGCGCCCTTGAAGATGCGCGCTCCGAGTTGGGCCGCCAGGAGCGAAGCATCACGCCGGTTGATCTTGCCGCCAATGAAATATATGACATCCTGCGCAAACGCCTCTTCAAGTCGCTCCCCGACAAGGCTGAAATCGAGGATATTGCAACAGCATTTGGACGCAAGCTGGAAGAGGCCGCCAGATCGAAAACCGCCAATCGTGGCGCGGAGGCACTGGCCGACGAGATAGAAGCAACCTACCCTTTTCACCCCCGGCTCAAGAATGTCATTGCTCTTTTCAAGGAGAATGAGCAGTTCAAGCAGACCCGCGGCCTCATCGAGCTGGTGTCGCGCCTTCTTAAATCGGTCTGGGAAAGACGAGACAACGATGTCTTTCTCATTGGTCCCCAGCATTTTGACCTCGGGGTTCCTGAGGTCAGAGATAAACTGACAGAGATTTCCGGGATGCGTGATGTCATTGCCAGGGATCTCTGGGACGTACAGCAATCGGCCCATGCCCAGATCATCGATCTGCAGACCGGCAAGGAAGCGGCTGCTCAGATCGGGGCGCTGCTTCTTACCGCCAGCCTGTCCACGGCTGTCAACGCCGTCAAGGGACTCACCCGCGAAGAGATGGTCGAATGTCTGGTATCCCCCCTGCGCGAACCCTCCGACTTCCTGGCCGCATTTGATGAGTTGGAGAAAATCGCCTGGTATGTGCACCATACGCCTGAAGGCCGTTACTACTTTGACCGCCAGGAAAACCTCACCAAGCTTCTGCAGAGCCTTGCCCATGACGCGCCGCCGAACTTGGTGGACGAACTGATTCGCCATCGTTTGCGCGAGATGTTCAAGGCCACCCGCAAGACGTGCTATGAAGATGTCCTGCCCTTGCCCAGGCTGGAAGAGGTCGCGGATCGCGTCCGGCGGGGCAGGATGCTCCTGGTCGTCAGTCCGGATTCGAAAATTCCGCCCGAAGAGGTCCAGAAGTTCTTTGAGGGCTTGAGCCAGAAAAACAATCTCTGTGTTCTCACCGGCGACAAGACGGCCATGGGCAGTGTCGAAAAGGCTGCCCGTCAGCTCTTTGCCGCCCAGAAGGCCGATGGCCGCATTCCTCAGAATCACCCGCAGCGCGCCGATCTTGAAAAGAAGCAGCAGTCCTATGCCCTGGATTTCACATCCACCATTCTTAACCTTTTCGATAAGGTTTTGTTTCCCATCCAGCGCGCCGGCAGAGTCTCCCAGCTTGTATCCAAGGCATTGGACATGGCCCGGGATACGAAACAGGATTTCAACGGCGAGGAACAGATTGAAAAGACCCTTACCGCCAACCCGGTGAAACTGTACCTGGATGTCGACAAAGAATTTGATGCCATTCGCGACAAGGCTCAGTATCTTCTTTGGCCTGAGAATATAGATGAGGCCCGCTGGTCGGATGTCGTGGACTGCTATGCCGAGCAGGCAGGGATGTACTGGCTGCCGCCAAAGGGACTGGACACGCTTAAGTCCATTGCCTGCAACCGGGGGCTGTGGGAAAATATCGGAAACGGGTATGTTACCAAGAAACCGAAGAAAAAACTCACCTCGGCCCAGGTGATCTCAGAGTCCGGCCCCGATGACACCGGCCTGGTCCGGCTGCGCGTCAACCCGCAGAACGCAGGTCCTGCGCCCCGCGTCTATTTTGCGGAGGACGGGCCGGTCTCCGAGACAAGCCCGCAACTGAAGGAGCATATCTTCAACACCTCGGCCCTGCGCGTGAATTTTCTGGTCTGCGACCCGTCCAGTCAATATGAGACCGGTGATCCGGTGACCTGGTCCAACAAAATTGTCCTGCGCAACAAGCTTTCCGACAATGGCGGCACACGCACCGTTGAGCTCTTCGCCGCGCCCAAAGGAGCCATCCGCTTTACCCTGGACGGCAGCGAACCCCGTGAGGGTGCGGTATACGACGGCCCAATCACCATCGGCAACGACGATGTGATGCTGCGTGCTTTTGCCGAGGCCGAGGGGCTTGAAACAAAGGCCGAATTCCGGTATCCGGCCAAGGGCAGAAAGGGCATTCAGATCGATCCAGTGAAGCCCGGCCGTCTGATATCACGCACCGGCCGCAAACTCGATTCGCGCAGCAAGACCTTCGAGGGCCTGAAACAGGCGGCTGAAAAGTCCGCCACCTTCGAGGGGATCGTGCTGACCGTTGGCCAGGGCAACCAGATGATCGCCGTCAACGTGGGCGAGATCCCTGTGGAAGCGGCCTTTATCGAGGCGCTTCTCACAAAGGTCCTGGAAAAGTTTACGCCCGAAACCCCGATCACCATGACCTTCCGAAAAGGGCACTTTGCTTCGGGTCACGATTTGAAAGATTTTGCCGAAAAGCTTGGAATCGAGCTGCGATCAGAGGATATCGAACAGTGACGGAGAAGGTCCAGTTCGTGGATTTTGGCGCGCAGGAGAAATTCGGCGCCCATCTTTTTCGTGTCGAGATTCCAGCGGCAAGGAACCAATCGGTGGTGATCGCAGAAGACTATGGCTACAGGGGCCAGGAAAACGGCATTCCCCGTGACGAGGAGAGGGTAATTCTAAAACGCCCGGTCTGGTCTGGGATTGCCGACAGCGCCCGCCGTGAGTTCAACGATCGGCTTAAGGCCGCTGGCATCCCTACCGGTCGATGGCATCCCGGAACCAATCTGGTGGACCGCCTGCTGGGCAAAGAGCTGTGCATTCTGGCATGGGCCGCCGAAACTGCCACCCCCGAGCAGTTACCGGTTATCTGCAGCAAGTGGGCGGCCCTGCGCCCCGAGGAGCGCTGGTGGCTTTTTGCCATGACCGTGGCCGAAGCAGGCCTGCCCGAGGACACCAAACGGGGCTGGCGGCGGGCGCTTTTTGACGCTCTTTCCGACGGCGAAAAGCCCGCGGCCGGACGCAAGCGCCGGCCACGGCCACTTGATCAGGATCTCTTCGGCTCGCCACTTTTCGAGAGAACACAAAAGGTCTGAACGAATTAAGAATGGAGGCAACATGAACCTGGCGCAAAAAGTATGTGAATATGTGAATGCTCTTCCTGAGCCGGCCGTCCAGGAAGTATTGGATTTTGTCGAATTTCTTACAAACAGTAGACAACAGGTGGCCTGACATCATCTTATCATTCGAAGGCGTACCCGACATGCCGCCTTTCGAACAAGACAGAGACCGCCTTCTGCCGCCATCGGAGGACCCCTTTGCATGACTACCCGACACCCGCACGGTCAGTGCCATCCTGTATTGAATCAGAAAGGAGGCCATATGAATGCAACAGAAAAGATATTTGAAAAGGTAAAAACGCTTCCGGAATCGACTGTTAATGAAGTACTATATTTTATTGAATTTCTGGAAAGCAGACAGAGAAAGCTAAAGCCAATGAAGGATGCTCGAAAGGATACGTGGTTGTCGAACGTTTGGGGCTGTTCTCCGGAATTTCCGGATCGTCTGCCCGATCCACCTCCCGAAGCAGTGGAGGTTCTGTAATGGCTCGTTTTGGTTTTGAACGTGTTCCAGATCTGATGCTCGAAGATTGGGAATTGCCATGACACTGCCCGTCACCCCTTTTTCTTTTAAGGACGCTCCGGCGTTGATTGAGCGACTGCTGCCGGTGCAGAAGCTCTCTGTAGAGGTATTCAAGGAAAGAAAGGCCGGCGCAGGGCAGACGCTTGTGCCACTGGGTGCTTACTGGAAAGGTCGTAAACCGCTTATCCTCAACAAGGCCTGTATCCTCGGCTGCCTCCTTCCTGCGACCGACAACCCGGCACGGGACCTGGCCATTTTCGAAAAGTTGATGGCCATGGACGACGAATCTTTTGTAATTCGTTGGAAACGGCGACCCAAACCTGCTGAAATCCTCTCGACACTCAAGGATGAAAATCTTGTCTGTTATTTTGATTCTGAGCCGCCCGGGATCTTGCACAGCAACCTACCAACCGATTGGTCCCTGCACTATTTGGAGGAAATCAAGGTTCAGTGGCGCAATGATATTGCCGAGATCGATCGTCGTCGGATTGAAGCACGGATGTTACCCAGGGATTCGTACCGGAGGCGCGTTGAAATGGCGCAGCGCCCGGAGGAGGTGTCGGGAAGTGTTCACGATCACATTTGGGCTGCGGTCAACTCCCACCTAAACACCAATGCGTGCTCGTTCCCGGAACTCATCGAACAGCTTGGCATCATGCGGTTTGGTCACCGGCCGCAACTTGCAGACACCTTCTGCGGTTCGGGCCAAATCCCTTTCGAAGCGGCCAGGCTCGGCTGTGATGTTTACGCTTCCGACCTCAACCCAGTGGCCTGCATGCTCACCTGGGGGGCGTTCCACATCGTCGGCAGTGCTCCAGAAAAACGTGCCGCTCAAGAAAATGAACAGCGTGAAGTCGTGGATAAAGTGCTGGCTGAAATCGACAGACTCGGCATTGAAACCGACGGAAGCGGATGGCGGGCGAAAGCTTTCCTTTATTGTGTGGAGGTCCGCTGCCCGCAAAGCGGCTGGTTGGTACCCCTTATTCCTTCCAGAATTTTGAGCCATGGCAAGCAGGCAATCGTTGAATTAATACCTGTAACATCTCAAAAACGCTATGAGATAAAAGTCAGATCAGGGGTATCTTCCGAAGAGTTGGCCGCGGCCGCAACAGGCACACTCCGTTCAGATGGCCGTGGACAGGCTCCTTACCTCTTCCATTCAGTGAATGGTCGAGAGTATCGCACAAAGATATCCACACTACGCGGAGACTTCCGAACTGAGGATGGTATCACTGGGAATAATCTGCGTCTGTGGGAAAAAGCGGATTTCACACCTCGCCCGGATGATGTTTTCCAGGAACGACTGTACGCCATTCATTGGATGAAACAAAAAAGCAACGGAAAAAAATTCGACTATAAATTCACTGAAGTTAGCAAGGCGGATGCGGAACGGGAACGGATTGTCGAAGTGTATGTCGGGAAACATTTTTCTGAATGGCAGAACAAGGGTTGGATTCCGGACGCGCGCATTGAACCTGGAGACAAGACGGACGAACCCATCCGCACTCGAGGTTGGACACATTGGCACCATCTGTTTTCGGCACGTCATTTAATGCTTCTCGGATTAATCCATAGGTTTGGGAGTAACTCTAATAATCTTTTAATGCTTTCGCGTATATTGAATTATTCTGGCAAACTTTGCATTTGGTCAACGTCAAAACCCGGTTCAAGCAAATCGGGAGAAGGGGGCAGAACGGGAGGAGGCAGCGACAATCCAGTCAATGTGTTTTACAACCAGGCGTTAAATACTCTTTTCAATTACGGTGCCAGAGGTGCAGTACCGCTTTTGGAAATGTTCAACCTCCAATTATCACCATCGCCTTGTTCAGGTGACTGCCAAGTTTCATGCTGCGCTGCAGATCAGATTAATCATAAAAGTGAGATTTTCGTTACTGACCCGCCTTATGGTGACGCAGTGAAGTACGAGGAGATTCTTGAATTCTTCATCGCATGGCTGCGAAAAAACCCGCCGCCGGAATTCACCGACTGGATCTGGGACAGCCGCCGATCCCTGGCCATCAAGGGCGAAGACGAAGACTTTCGCCGGGGAATGGTGGCCGCATACAAAAAGATGACCGAGTGCATGCCGGACAACGGCATTCAGGTCATCATGTTCACCCACCAGTCCGGCTCCATCTGGGCAGACATGGCCAATATTGTCTGGGCATCGGGCCTGCGGGTCACCGCTGCCTGGTATGTGGTCACCGAAACCGAAAGCGCCTTGCGCGAAGGGAGTTATGTCAAGGGCACCGTGCTCCTCGTCTGCCGCAAGCGCCTTGGCAGCTACAAGACCAGCCGCGATGATCTGGCCTGGGAGATCCAAGAGGAAGTTGCGGACCAGGTAGCCGCCCTAACCGGATTGAACCAGGAGGCTAAGGGCCATTACCGGGACGAAAACGTTTTTGAGGACGCAGACATCCAGATGGCCGGATATGCCGCTGCCCTGCGCGTGCTGACCCGTTACGCCATCATCGACGGCCGGGACATGACGGCCGAGGCCATCCGGCCGCGCGTAAAGGGCGAAACCACTTTTGTGGATGATCTCATCGCCTTTGCCGTGGACACAGCCAACCAGTGTCTGGTACCCCAGGGCCTTCCCAAGACCCACTGGGATAAGCTCAGTGGCGTAGAGCGCTTCTATCTAAAAATGCTCGACCTGGAAGCCCGTGGCGCCAAGACCCTGGACAACTATCAGAATTTTGCCAAGGCCTTCAAGGTGCGCGACTTCAAACCCTTGCTCGCCAGCCAGAAGGCCAACAACGCCCGGCTCAAGAGCGCGGTGGAGTTCGGACGGACCGAGATGGGCGAAACCTCGGAGATGAGCCAGTCGGTGCTACGGGCTGTTCTTTACGCCGTGATGGAACTTGTCAACGACATGGACGGCAGCGAAGTGCTGGCCCATCTGACGCTGAACATCCCCAACTATTACGGCGACCTGACCCAGCGGGAGATGGCCATCGAACTGGCAGACTACCTGGCCAGACGCCTTGAAGAACCGCGCCCGGAAGAGGCCAGCGCCGCCCGGGTGCTGCGGGAGCTTGTCAAGAGCCAGCGATTGGGATAAGGGAGGATTGCATGACAATGCCACCGGACCAACCGAAAATCTACCATATCACCCATGTCGAAAATCTCGCCTCAATTTTGGTTGCTGGTTGCATTGAAGCGGATGGTCGGCGGGTTGGGCAGGGAAGTTGCCAGACTTCTATCGGCATGACCGAAATCAAGCGGCGCAGGCTCTATGAAATTGCAGTTTCATGCCATCCGGATACCCGGGTTGGCGAGTATGTGCCATTTTATTTTTGCCCACGCTCAATCATGCTTTATATTCTTTACATGGGCAATCATCCTGATCTGACCCATTATCGCGATGGGCAGGACCCTGTTCTGCATCTGCAGGTGGACCTGGAATCGGCCATTAACTGGGCAAATCAACATGGTGTGCACTGGGCTTTTTCCGACCGGAATGCAGGAAGTTATTATGCTGATTTTTATAATAGTCGCAATGAGTTGGACAAAATCAATTGGGAAGCGATCAAAGCGACCGACTTTCGCGATTCGCAGATCAAAGAAGGCAAACAGGCTGAGTTTTTGATCTATGACACCTGCCCCTGGCATCTTGTGGAAAAAATTGGGGTATTAAATGAGAAGATATGCAACCAAGTCACCACCATTCTCCGGAATACCCAGCATAAACCGATCGTCACAATCGAAAAAGCGTGGTATTATTAGCCACACAAGGATACGCTCATGATAAAATTGACACAAGGCGACATACTTTACGCAGATGCCGAGGCATTGGTAAATACCGTGAACTGTGTTGGGGTCATGGGTCGGGGGATTGCCCTCCAATTCAAGAAGGTATTTCCCGAAAATTTCAAGCGCTATAAGGCTGCATGCGATAATAAGGAACTGCTGCCGGGCAAGATGTTCGTCCATGATCTCAACAGTGTCTGCAATCCCCGCTACGTGATCAACTTTCCAACCAAACGCCACTGGAAAGGCAGTAGCAGGATGGAAGACATTGAATCCGGACTGCGAGCCTTGGTTGAAGAAGTGCGCAAAAGAAACATCCATTCCATTGCCATCCCTCCCTTGGGTTGCGGCCTGGGTGGTTTACTCTGGATTGATGTCCGGACGAGAATCGAAGCGGCCTTTAAGGATCTAAGTGATGTTCAGGTTCTCCTTTATGAACCTAAAGGAGCGCCTCCCGCCGAAAAAATGGCCCACTCCAAGAAAGTCCCAGGTTTGACAGTCGGGCGGGCCGCGATGCTCGTTTTGATGCGACGCTATCTTGCGGCAGTCATGGACCCTTTTGTAACGCTTCTGGAGATCCATAAATTGATGTATTTTATGCAGGAAGCGGGGGAAGAATTGAAACTTCAGTACAGCAAGGCTCTCTATGGACCGTATGCCCAAAACCTGCGCCATGTATTGACCCTAATGGAAGGGCATTTCATTAGCGGGTATGGCGACGCGGAGGACAATCCGAATCGAGAAATCAATCTGCTTCCCGATATTCTTCCACAGGCTGAGCGTTTTCTTGAAGACCATCCTTCCACCCGGAGCCACCTTCAAAAGGTTGTGAATCTTATTTCCGGCTTTGAAACTCCTTTCGGCATGGAGCTGCTGTCAACTGTTCACTGGGTTGCAACCCGCGAAAACGCCACAACAGCGGATCTTGCGGTAAGCAAAACCTATGGTTGGAACAACCGAAAGCGGATGTTCCAGGATAAACACATCAGGCTCGCCTGGGACATTCTTAAACGGAAAGAATGGCTCCAGCATCCCCCGTCGTCATGAGTACCATCAACCGCTTTTCCTCACGCTGCCAAAGGCTTGACCATGCCTTTCTCGCTGACCGGCTCCGGGGGGCAAAGTTGTATCAGCGCATCGCCGGCTATTTCCGCAGCTCGATCTTTGAGCTGGTTGGTGAAGAAATCGCCGCTATTCCCAAGGTTCAAATCGTCTGCAACAGCGAGTTGGACGCAGCCGATGTGGCCGTTTCAAAGCATGTTCGAGAAACAGCGCTCAAGGAACGCTGGAACAAAGTTCCTTCCGAGGTTGAAGCGCTCCTCTATCGGGATCGTTACCGCCGGTTGCATGACCTTTTGACCAGCGGCCGGGTCGAGATCCGGGTGGTTCCCAGAGATCGCGTTTTCGTGCATGGCAAGGCAGGAATCATTGAAGCTGCCGACGGTTCAAAGACCTGCTTTCTTGGCTCAATCAACGAAACCGGAAGCGCCTTTTCCCGAAACTATGAAATCCTCTGGGAAGACAGTTCTCCGGAAGGGGTTGACTGGGTCGAAGCAGAATTTGCCGCGCTCTGGCAGGATGCTTATCCCCTTCCTGATGCCATTGTCGCTGAGATCAAGCGGGTTGCAGAGCGGGTCGAGATCCGGTTCGATGAGACAACGCCCCAGGAGCTGCCTGCAGCAGTATTGGCCGAATGCCCGATTTACCGGGGAGGCGAACAGCTCCAGCCGTGGCAGCGGTCCTTTGTCACCCTCTTTCTCCATCACCGGGAGACTTACGGCAAGGCTCGGCTTCTGCTTGCCGATGAGGTGGGGGTGGGAAAAACGCTGTCGCTTGCCGCAAGCGCGATGCTCTCCGCCCTGCTTGATGACGGGCCAGTGCTGATCCTCTGCCCCTCGACACTGACCCTCCAGTGGCAGGTGGAATTGACGGATAAGCTCGGCATCCCCAGCGCCGTCTGGTCCTCAAACAGGAAGGACTGGACCGATCCCAGGGGACACATCATCAAGACGCGCGGTCCGGAAGATATCGCCCGGTGCCCGTTTTGTATCGCCATCGTTTCCACCGGCCTGATTGTCCATGATTCCGAAGAACGTCAATATCTGCTTGAGCGAAAATACGGGACGGTTATCCTTGACGAGGCCCACAAGGCCCGTCGCCGCGAAGGACTCGGCCAGAAGAAGGGAGAGCCGAACAACCTGCTCGACTTCATGCTGCGCATCGGACCGCGAACCCGGAACCTTCTGCTGGGGACGGCAACTCCCATCCAGACCGAAGTTCAGGAGTTGTGGGATCTTTTGCGCATTCTGAACGCCGGCGCGGACTTTGTTCTTGGCCGGGAACCCTCCAGCCGATGGGTCCATTTTGAGCAATCACTCCCCTTAGTAAAGGGCACAGAGACTCCCGTGGAAGAACGGGAGGCATGGGAATGGCTGCGAAATCCGATTCCTCCGGCCGGTGAGAATGCCCTGTTTGCAACCTTGCGTCTGCAACTGGGGCTTGCCGATCGGACATTTTTTACCGATCGTGGATTCGGCTCGTTGGGATTTCTGGAAAAACAGGCGCTTGGGCAGGCACTTGAGCCGGAATTTCTGCGGGAGAATAATCCCATCCTTCGCCATACCGTTCTCCGGCGCCGGCAAACGCTGGAGGATGCCGGCCTGCTGGAACGGATCGGCGTGGATATCCACCCCGACCCGGATGCGCCGGTAACCACATACCCCGGTGTCGGTTTCAGTGGCCTGGGTCTGCTTACGAACCATCCGTTTGATCTGGCGTATCAAGCAGCGGAGGCATTCACCGTAGCCTTGCAGAGACGGACCCGGGCGGCAGGGTTCATGAAAACCCTTCTTTTGCAGCGGATATGTTCGAGTTTTGCCTCCGGCCGCGCAACGGCGGAAAGGATGTTGCGGCGGGAGATATTCGAGGACGAAGAGCAGCCGAGGATGATGGCAGAGGCGTTAAGCGGACTAACACATGAGGAGGCCGGGCACCTTCGCACGATCATCGAGGAATTGTCACGTCCGGAAGCCCGTGACCCCAAACTCTCTGCAGTCAAACACTTCCTTACCAGACATCGAAGTGAAGGGAACACCTGGCTTGAACATGGCTGTATTGTCTTCAGTCAATATTACGACACGGTTTACGCACTTGGTGCGGAGCTGGCAAAAACACTTCCCGACCTGCCGGTAGGCGTCTATGCCGGTACTGGCAAGAGCGGACTGTTCCGGGGAGAGGATTTTGCCGCCATTGAACGCGAGGCAATCAAAAATGCGGTAAGGAAACGCGAAATCCATCTGGTTGTGGCGACTGACGCAGCCTGTGAAGGCCTGAACCTGCAAACGCTCGGCACACTCATCAATGTCGATCTGCCCTGGAACCCGTCCCGCCTGGAGCAAAGGTTGGGACGCATCAAGCGTTTTGGACAGACACGTCCCAGCGTGAACATGCTCAATCTGGTTTACCATGATACTCAAGACGAAAAAATCTACCGGGTTTTATCGCGTCGCATGAAAGATCGATATGATATCTTTGGCGGTCTTCCGGATACGATTGAGGACGAGTGGATTGTCAGCGTGGAGAAACTGGAAGAGATGATGGACACATACATCCATCTACGCCAGCAGGCGCGGGACGTATTCGAGATGCGGTATCAGGAAACCATCGATCCTGACCGAGACCGATGGGAACTCTGTTCCAGAGTGCTGGCAAGAAGGGACGTTGTGGAACGTCTTTCAATACCGTGGTGAAATAAGAATAGTGGTCATCGCATTTCGCATTTTGATTTCTGACCGACATCTCATGAAAAACGGATGTCTGGAGCAAAGAATTAAAGAAGACGACTTTTTACGAGGCCATCAAAGAAGTGTCCCCATGATTTATCCAGGATGAATTGGAGTGCGACATGCCACAGGACAGACAGGCTGCCCGAAAAATGACACATCT
>JAJYBO010000231.1 GCA_021778975.1 Deltaproteobacteria bacterium | reverse complement strand
GAGATTCGGATAGTTCTGACTCAATACAGAATCAATACATTCTTCAAGATACCGCCCCTGATTGAGAGATGGCGTTACAATGGTAATCCGTGGCAATCCACGCTGAATGATATTGAATGGCATTCGCTCCTGAAATCCGAAATGCCGGTCTTTCATGACCATTCTTACTTTCTGGAATAAATCCGGATCGCCTTTATGTATAAAATTTCCCGAGATTTCTCTCTTTAAAACCTGCATCACGGTACGTTTCACCGTCTCTGGCTCAATTCGTTTGATACATGGCGCATCTTCAAAAATACAATGCTCCCATCGGCAATAAAAACATGGCAATTCCTGTGTCAATACGGCGGACACGCTGGATGCCGGTAAAAATCTCGGCCATGTTCCCCCACCCATGAGCGCAACCACCGGTTTATCAAGCGCTGCCGCAATGTGCATCGGGCCGGTATCATTTCCCAGATATAACGTTGCAGCGTCGAGTATGCCCACAAGAACATCCATATCGGATTGTCGGCCACTCCATACCTTGCAGCTTTCGTGACATTTGGTTTCAGCAAGAATTTCCTTGATATAATCCAATTCCGCCTCATGACATATGACAAGAGGCGCCAGGTCGCGTTGATCAGAAATAAAATCTATTAGTTCAACATAATTCTGAACAGACCATGTCTTGATCCGGACATTGGATATCCCCGCTGGACAGATCACCACATAAGCGCCTCTTTTCACCCCCAGGCTCATCAGCGTAAAATCTGTTTTGTCGGTAATTGTTGCATCAACATGGATAAACGGCTGAATGGCAATATCTTCACCTAAAAACGCTGAAAGCAGCTTTTCGTTCTTGTCTATATCGCGGTCACGTTCCGCACTCTCGACAGCTATATCGAACAAATCTGTATCATCGGCTATTGTCGGTATTCCATATTCGGAATTATATGGAAAGCATATGCCGTTGAATCCATACTTTTGGGGCCTTGAAAATTTTCGCAACACCCATTCATCCAGAAATGTTCGTTGATAAGGACAACAGATAATATAGTCTGGATTGAAAGTCTCGATATCCCGCGCCAGTTGTTCGAATTCCAGAAGAACCGACCCTTTGGTTTCTATATATGGATTGATTGCAACGGTTATCACCGACACTCGCTGATCGAGAATCGGCAAAATGTTTTCAAATCCTTTTCGAACCGCTACAGCAACTCGATATCCCTTTTCCGATAATATCGAAAACAACGGTTGTCTCAAAACGATATCGCCAAGAGAATCGAAAGACAACATGAGGATATTGCCACGATTCATCACTTTTTGCATCAACTCCTCATTTGATTTCATTGTATTGTCACGTTCCTGTTTCAACGCTTTCAAGATAAGGTCTGCTTTTTCACAGCTTCACGTCCTCTGCATAACTGTATATCTTGATGCCCAATTTTTCCGCCGCAGGTACGGCATTGGGGACGACCATCGGCGAAATTACAATCATCTCGTTGGCTTTTCGATTGTGGCGTCCTTCATAAAAGCGAACTTTTCTCTCGAACATGTACATATCAGGTTTACTCATCGAAGATTTGATCTCGACAATGGTCAGCTTTCCGTTCTTGATGATAATATCGAGTTCGATCTGTTCCGGCCTGCCAAAAACTTCACCGGCATCATCGTATTCGATAACATTCAGGACCTCCACAGCAGCCAGCTTTTCCAGAATCCCTTTCAGAGCATTGCGGAAGGACTGCTCCGAATGAAGTCCCCAGCGAGCGCCCAGTGCGCCGATCGTGCTGTCGTACTTTCTCACCATTGTCCGTATTTCTGCCAGCATATCATTGATAACAACCTGATTGGCATCCCATTTTTGCTTATGCTCCGCCTGGACATCACGGATAGCCTTCTGATTTTCCTCCCATTTCCGATCCTGTTCAGCCCAGTGCATGCTTTGTTCCGCCCACTTCTGTCTTTGTTCTTCCCACTTTTGGGCGTCCAGTTCTCGATTACGGCGCAACTCGTCGAGAATACGGTCAAAACGATCATCTGTTTGGTCCCTGTCTGCAAAGCGCCGACGGGAAAGCTGCGCCAGTAAGCGACGTATTTCCGGATCTTCTTCAATAATGGTCGGCAGTTCCTTTAAGATAATTTCTTTAATTTCCTGAGTCGTCATCATGAGAATCTCCTCCTGACAAAGATGCCGTAAAGTTTTTGATGGAAAACGCCAGATTTCTCGTATCTTCCGGCAATATAACAGAAGGCATGTCGGAATGAAATGTCACCGTGTGAATACCCGCTGAAAGACTTATCTCAACTGGCGGCAGTTTGTTAAATCCGGACCAGTCAATTGCCATCACCATCACCTCCCGATCGTCTAATAACATATGTACCCTGTTATCGGGAGGAAGCGATGACAGTTCAAATTGCAGAGAAACCGTGCAATCTTCTCCGCAGCGAAGTTCGATGACCCCCTGGCTGTCACTCCAGCGCCAGCATCCGGAAGTATCATATTCTTCATCGAACCACCCTGAAAGATATCTGAACGTACAGTACACTTTCGGAATTTTCTTTTGCAGTACGGCGGCCCCAACCACATACCGGTGATGAGGCGCGGACGTTTGGTGCCAGGATAAAAACGCGGGAATATCGTCGGTGTTCCAGGCAATATCCGTCACATTTCCAAAGGCCGGATGTCGCCAGATAACATCGTTGAATTCCTGCATCGTCAGCGCCGCGCCATTCCATTCCGGAAAGGTCATTCCCATCTCAGCCTCACAGATATCGAATGAAATCGCCATAATACCACCTGGTTTCAGTACACGGTCAATTTCTTTCATAACATCGGCTTTTTTCGGTTGATGCTCGATGACCGAAAAGCTGGTCAGTACATCTACAGACGCATCCGGTATCGGCAGTATTTCATCACTGACAATGCGCCACTGAACATCCACACGAAGCCTGTCTCTCAGCTTTTCCCAGGCAGGAATCCATTGAGCATCCGTTTCAATCAGCGTCACTTTGGCCCCCAGCAAAGCGATCAGCCATGGCATCGGAGAAATTTCACTCCCCATATCCACCAGGTGCTTCCCCGGCCATTTTATCTGATGAAGACCGTTGAACCAGAGCCATGGATATTCCCATATCTTTGACCAGTTCGTAAAAACACGAAGTTCCCACTGAATTGCAAGACCATTGACCAGAGACATAAATCCTTTAAATTCAAAAGAGTTAAGTTCTTTGGAAGAAGCCAGCCTTGCCAATTTCACGATATCACTGTCATCCGTCATTGCAATGTCAGTGGCGTACCCGACATCTTCCGCGAAAAGTTGCTGAATGAAATGTTTATTGTTCATGGCTCGTAATTTCAGTTGATGTTTTATCGGTAAGAGACGATCTCGCCAGCAGTCTCGATGCTCCAGAACATCCGCCACATGACGGCGGATATCTTCTGGATGGACTTCATCCATATCACCAACCGGGTGCATTCCCAGCTCTTCAATGAGTCCGGCCAGTTTCTGCCCCCTGGCAAAACTGACCGGAACCGTACCCGCCATCACACTTTCTATGGTAAAATGATACCGCTGAGACAGCGTGACATCCACATGCGAGAGCAGAGCGATCATTTCATCGGGATGATAATAGTGATTGGGCAGTAAAAATGGAGATGTCTCCATCATACCCATAACGGACAGCGCCGCCGCTCGATCGAAATATGGACCTTCGCGGACTTCATTGCACATGAACGCAATTTGAGCGTCATGATCTCTGGCGATTCCATCCAGCGCGATGGCCAGATTTTGATATAATGCTGTATTGTCTTTCCAGACTTCACTCACCACATTGACGCCAATCAACGACCTGGAAAGATCAACACCCAGGACTTTCCATCGGGATGACGCCCATGCTTTCCGGTCAGATATGGGTGCGTGGAGCCATGCCAGGTCAGACGCCACAACGATGCGATCTTGTGGAACGCCTAAATCCCGCAAAGCATCCCGACAATGGGCGGAGCGAACCGTCCAGGACGCTATCGGTAAAAACGCCTCCTGAAATATCCGCCGCGCTTCCGGCTTTTTCAAACGATCAACACCAACGCCAACCCCATGTACTGGAACGCCGCGGACATGGCAGTACTTCAACCGTTTTTCCAGCGCTTTGAGCGGCCAGTCCAGTCCCACAAGCTCCGATACAGGCGTTCCCCCCACCAGCAACACCACATGCGAGGCTGAAGCGCACCGTTCGCAAACATCGTTATCCATCCATGAAATATATGAAAATTCTTCAGGAAACCACTGAACCGCAGGGCTTTCTGCATCCCAGACCTCAATAGTTCCCCCTTTCATGGGCCGCGCCAACGTCAAAAATCCCAGCATCATCAGCTCGTCACCGATATTGCCGGCAGCCAGTCCGCTGAACATCTGATGTGTTTTTATCTGAAGAGAAAACGGAATATTGGGGGGCATTGGCATTTTTCGATGTTAACGTGTATTTTGTCCATTCTGTGGAAAAGGATGGAACAGGGGTCTAAAAGTGCAAACAACAAAGTGTTGACGGCTTCGTAAAAAGTCCGGATACGCGCGATGTGCTGCATCCGTTGTTGGCGGCAGCGAGCGTCACAAATTGACGGTCATGGGAAGCTTCGCCATACCATAAAACGGAAACGGGATGGCCGGATCCGCGGACACCGAAATCGGCCCCAGCATTTCACGCCGATCATGAACGAATCCGTAATTGATGCCCTCCTGACTGGGTTCCGAGGTCCCGATACTGAAGGTGTATTCCCCGGGCTGCACTGAAAACGTCAATTTCCAGCTCACGATATATTCCTGATCCGGCGTCATATCCGGCAAGCGG
>JAJYBO010000022.1 GCA_021778975.1 Deltaproteobacteria bacterium | reverse complement strand
GGCGTACCATAAGTACGCCTCACTCCTCAGGATTTGCGCGCCTTGCCTGCGAACTTTTTACAAAGCCGTCCGAAATTCGACTTTTTACGAGGGCATCATCTTTACCACTTTGAGAACGACAAAAATGACATCGCCGGAACATATCCAATTCCCAATTTCAGGTTTTCGCAAATTTGATGGATTACAAGCAAAGACGCTGGTATCCTCCCATTTAAAAACAAAACGGCCGCATACAGAGAGTGCAACCACTTCTGTATGCGGCCGTTAAACCGCGTAAAAGTCAATCAATGTTGACGATTTCGTAAAAAGCCCGGATGCTGCATTGCGCTGCACCCTTCGTCAATGTTATTTCTTGCCTTTGACTTCTTCAAAATCGGCATCCACCACATCATCATCCGATGGTTTGGATGATGATCCGCTGAAGCCGCCGGTTTCAGGGCCGGCGCCGCCTTCGGTAAATCCCGCTCCTGGATTTCCGCCGGATTCCGAGGCCTTCTGGTACATGGCTTCAGCCACCTTGTGAGACGCGTTCATCAACTGATCTGTCAGCCGCTTGATTTCTTCGATGTCATCGCCTTCCATGGCCTTTTTGAGCGGCGTGATGGCCGATTCCACCTGGCTTCGGGTGGCGCTGTCCACCTTGTCTCCGAGATCTTTCAGCGATTTCTCGGTGGAGTAAATCAAGGTATCAGCCTGATTCCGGACTTCAACCAGCTCTTTGCGTTTTTTATCCTCTTCCGCATGAGATTCGGCATCGCGGATCAAGCGATCTATTTCGTCCTTGCTCAAGCCGCTGGACGCGGTGATCTTGATGGACTGCTCCTTGCCGGTGCCCAGATCTTTGGCAGAGACATTGACAATACCGTTGGCGTCAATGTCAAAAGTGACCTCGACCTGCGGCACCCCCCTCGGCGCCGGCGGAATACCGACCAGTTCAAAACGTCCCAGCGTCTTGTTGCCGCTGGCCATTTCCCGCTCGCCCTGAAGCACATGAATCGAAACCGCAGGCTGATTGTCCGCAGCCGTCGAGAACACCTGACTCTTTTTGGTGGGAATCGTGGTATTCTTTTCGATCAGTCGGGTCATCACACCGCCCAGGGTTTCAATACCCAAAGACAGCGGCGTTACATCCAGAAGCAATACGTCTTTGACATCACCGCCCAGAACGCCGCCCTGAATCGCGGCGCCGATAGCCACCACTTCATCCGGGTTGACACCCTTGTGTGGCTCTTTACCGAAAATGCGCTTCACCCGATCCTGAACCGCCGGCATACGGGTCATACCGCCAACCAGCACCACTTCATCAATATTGCTGGGGCTCAAATTGGCGTCGCGCAACGCCAGACGACATGGGCCTTCGAGGTTATCCAGCAGATCCGCCACCAGAGCTTCGAGCTTGGCGCGGGTAATGCGAATATTCATATGTTTGGGGCCATTGGCGTCCGCCGTGATAAACGGAAGATTGACATCGGTCTCCATGGAGGTCGAAAGCTCCATTTTAGCCTTTTCCGCAGCTTCCTTGAGGCGCTGAAGCGCCATTTTATCACTCCGGATATCAATGCCCTGGTCTTTCTTGAATTCACTGGCCAGATACTCGATGAGTCTGAGGTCAAAGTCTTCGCCGCCCAGATGGGTGTCGCCATTGGTGGATTTTACTTCAAACACGCCCTCTCCGATTTCGAGGATGGATACATCGAAAGTGCCGCCACCCAGATCGAATACCGCGATTTTTTCCTCTTTTTTCTTATCCAGACCATAGGCCAGAGATGCGGCTGTCGGCTCGTTGATAATTCTGAGAACGTTCAGCCCCGCAATTTTTCCGGCATCTTTGGTGGCCTGACGCTGACTGTCGTTAAAATACGCCGGAACGGTGATGACAGCATCCGAAATGGGTTCTCCGAGATAATCTTCGGCCGTCTTTTTGATATTGGCCAGAATATAGGACGAAATCTCCGCCGGGCTTAAATGCTTGTCCCGAACATTGATACGGACATCGCCATTGCTGGCCTCTTCCAATTTATAAGGCAGCACCTTGATGTCCCGCTGAACTTCAGGAGATGAAAACTTACGTCCGATCAGACGCTTTACGGCGAACACCGTATTTTGCGGATTGGTAATGGCCTGCCGCTTGGCGATCTGGCCGACAAGACGCTCGCCACTGTCTGAAATCGCAACAATAGACGGCGTCGTACGACCGCCTTCGGCATTGGTCAACACCTTGGCCTCGCCGCTTTCCATAATGGCCACACACGAGTTGGTGGTGCCCAAATCAATTCCTATAATTTTACCCATAATAAAGCCTCCTTGAAATGTATAACCTTTCTATATGCAGTTGCAGTCGGATCATCGGCAAGGCTGACAGACTGCGTGTCGTAAATTGTCATTCCGACGCCCCGGAACCTTTTGAAACCACCACCATCGCCGGTCTCAACAACCTGTCATGCAACAAGTATCCCTTTTGAAACTCCCGAATAACCGTATTTTCCGGATGATCTTCGGAAGCCTCCTGCATCATGGCTTGATGAAAATTGGGATCGAATGGTTTTCCCACAGCGTCTATGAATTTGACCGAAAACTTTTCAAAAATTTTATGAAGCGCTTTCAGTGTCATTTCGACACCTTCGATGACACCATTTGCAGATTGATTATCGTTGCTGGTGGATTGAATGGCGCGCTCCAGATTATCCACCACAGAAAGCAGTTCTGTCAGCAGAAGTTCATTGGCGTATTTTCGATAATCAGCCATTTCTTTCAGGGAGCGTTTTTTGTAATTATCGAACTCTGCAGAAACTCTGAGCAATCGCTCATAGTTTTGTTTGGCTTCCTGCTCCGCGGTCTCACACCGGCTTTCAAGTTCTTTAAATGGATCCGTCGTCGCAGAACCATCCGTAATTTCAACCTCTGAAGACAGCATCTCAGCTTCGTTTTGAGGGGATATAGCATCTGTCATGTTGCAGCAGTTTCTCCTTCACTTTTGACGGCTTCGTAAAAAGCCCGCATGCTGCGTTGCGCTGCCTTCTTCGTCGTTGCGGCGTACTATAAAAATACGCCTCACGCCTCAGAATTTGCGCGCCTTGCCTGCGAACTTTTTACAAAGCCGCCTGAAATTCGACTTTTTGCGAGAGCATCACTCTTGAGTAGTACATCTGATCCTTTATGCAACTGCCCGTTTTCAATTAAGTTGACAGAAAAATAAGACGACAACGACTGATGTCAAGACCGATCCCCCCTAATGCAGCGCATCCCGTCCGCTTCTGAAAATCACTGGACTTTAACCGATTCATTCTTATTCTTGCTCAGATTCTCAAGCGCGTATGTACAGTAGAAATTTTACAGCATACACCACGATTTGTGTTTAATCTTGACGATTTTTCATATATGGTGCCGGTGTGATGACAATATACCCCAATACGGGCGCATCGGGTTCTTCACGCCGGTGAAGAAGAAAAAAGCACAACGGTTCAGGAGGTCATTATGTGGGAATATACCGATAAAGTAAAAGATCATTTTCTCAATCCTCGCAATGTCGGGGAAATCGAGAATCCGGACGGTGTCGGAGAAGTCGGGTCATTGGCCTGCGGGGATGCTCTGACTCTCTATTTCAAGCTGGATGACCAGCAGCGTATCAAGGAAGCCAAATTCAAGACTTTCGGATGCGCCAGCGCCATCGCGTCATCTTCTGCATTGACGGAAATGCTGATCGGCCTGACACTGGAAGAAGCCGAAAAAATCACCAACGACAACATCGCCGACTATCTGGGCGGGCTTCCCAAAGAAAAAATGCACTGCTCCGTTATGGGCAGAGAAGCCCTCGAAAAAGCCATCACCTGCTATCGCGGAAATGCCGAAAAGAAAGTGGAAGGTGAAATTGTCTGCGAATGCTTCGGCGTCACCGATCTTCAGATCGAACGGGCCGTAAGAGAAAACCATTTGAGCACTATCGAAGAGGTGACGGATTATATAAAGGCCGGTGGCGGGTGCGGAAATTGTCATGAAAAAATTCAGGCGATCATTGATACGGTTCTGGGCAAGACCCCCTCTGTCGCCAAAAAATCGCCGGCGCTGACCAATATCCAGAAGATCAAACTGATTGAACAGACTCTGGAACGCGAGATCAAGCCCGCTTTAAATAAGGACGGCGGTGATATCGAACTGGTGGATGTGGCGGGAAATACGGTGCAGGTAAGGCTTCGGGGAAATTGCGCCTCCTGCCGAAAATCCCAAATAACCTTGAAAAACTATGTCGAAACCAAGCTGCGTGAGCTGGTAACACCGGAAATTGTTGTCGAGGAGGTGAGCCTATGAAACCGATTTATGTGGACAATAATGCAACCACGCGGGTGGCGCCGGAAGTGGTGGAAGCCATGCTTCCCTATTTTAGCGAGTATTACGGCAACCCTTCCAGCATGCACACGTTCGGCGGCGAGGTGGGGCGGCATATCAATGAGGCCAGAGCAAGGCTGGCAGCACTTCTGGGGGCATCTCCCGAAGAAATCGTGTTCACCAGTTGCGGTACGGAAAGCGACAGTACGGCGGTGATGGCGGCGCTGCGATCTCAGCCGGACAAAAAACATATCATCACCTCCCGTGTAGAGCACCCCGCCATCAAGAACCTTTACGAATATCTGGCCAAAACCGGATATCGGGTCACCTTCGTCCCTGTGGACGGCAAGGGGCTGCTGGACATGGACTTTCTGGTCAGCAGCCTGAGCAAGGACACCGCCATCGCCAGCTTCATGTGGGCCAACAATGAAACCGGTGTGATATTTCCCATTGACGAATTGGCCGGCATCTTGTCTGAACGCGGAATTGTGTTTCATACGGATGCGGTTCAGGCCGTTGGCAAAGTGCCTATTGATATGCGTAAAACCCGGGTGGATATGCTATCGCTATCCGGCCACAAGTTGCACGCCCCCAAAGGTATCGGTGCGCTTTATGTCCGGAAAGGCACCAAATTTTCTCCGTTTTTGATTGGCGGTCATCAGGAAAAAGGCAGACGGGGAGGCACGGAGAACACCGCATCTATTATCGCTCTGGGGCGGGCCAGTGAATTCGTGGCCGCCCATATGGAAGAAGAAAACTCCCGGATTCGGGCGCTGAGAGACAGACTCGAAACCGAACTTACCCGACAAATTTCCAACACTTTCATTAACGGCGACAGGCGGCAAAGACTTCCCAACACCAGCAGCATCGCGTTTGAATTTGTCGAGGGCGAATCCATCCTGCTGATGTTGAACGAATTCGGCATCTGCGCTTCTTCCGGCTCCGCATGCACCTCCGGATCCCTGGAACCGTCGCATGTTCTGCGCTCCATGGGGGTTCCTTTCACCGCCGCGCATGGCACCATCCGCTTCAGTCTCAGTATTTACAACACAGAATCCGAGATTGATCTGATTATTGAAAAAATGCCGGCCATTATCGAACGGCTGCGCGCCATGTCGCCATTCTGGAAAAAATGACGCCTCATCGCGTCATGATCTTCGGCAGATACATCGAATAGTTATAGCCTTCAACGCCCTCCCCCGCCAGGGGAGGACATTGGCATGTTGCTCTGCTCACGGCGTATTCCGAGACATCAGGTGAATGAACACATCATTCAGATCAGCGTCTGTCCGCTCCGGAAACATGTTCTGAACGATCTGACGCGGGGACCCGGATACCACGATCCGGCCTTCGTTGATCATCACCACCCGATCACAGTGCTGCGCTTCGTCCATGTAGTGCGTCGTCACGAACACGGTAACGCCAGTGGTGGTCAAATGCCGGATGAATGCCCAGAAATGGCGACGGGTAATCGGATCCACACCGGATGTCGGTTCGTCCAGAAACAATATTCGAGGGTCGTGCAGCAGCGCGCATCCCAATGCCAGACGTTGACGCCATCCGGGAGGCAGTTCCCGCGTCAAACGGTTTTTGACGCTTTCAAGCCGTGTCATCTCAAACACCCAGCGGGTGCGTTCCGGCCACTTTTTCGGAGGAACGCTGTAAATTCCCATATAAAAACGGATATTCTCAAGCGGCGTCATGTCTTCGTAAAGCGAAAATTTCTGTGACATGTAGCCGATGCTGCGTTTAATGTCTTCGGACTGGGTGAAGATATCGAATCCCGCCACATTCCCCACACCGGATGTCGGCGTGATAATGCCGCAAAGCATCCGGATGGTGGTGGATTTTCCGGAGCCGTTTGGCCCCAGAAATCCGAAAATTTCCCCCTGCCGCACTGAAAACGAAATCCGGTTTACCGCCGTAAAATGGCCAAAAACCTTGCTGAGGTCCTGCACCACGACGATATCCGGTAATGATGTGATATCAGATGTCAAAATGATCTCCGGCAAGTATCTGATCCGCCGCCTGAATTCGCTGTATCATGGCGTCTTCAAGGCTTGCACACCCCGCGCGCAGCGATTGTGGCGATGCCTGCTCCAACACATGGGCATTATGCATCAAAATCACCTGATCGCATTTTTCGCCTTCATCCAAATAAGCAGTGGATACCAGAATGGTCATGCCCTGCTGACGCATCGCGTGCAGAATCTCCCAAAACTCTTTTCGGGACACCGGATCCACCCCATTGGTCGGCTCATCCAGAATCAAGACCCTGGGCTGATGCACCAGCACGCAGGCCAGCCCCAGTTTCTGCTTCATGCCGCCGGAAAGATCCCGCGCCAGACGGTCTTCAAACGGTGTCAGGTTGGAAAACCCCAGATACCGCTCCCGGCGCGCCTGCCGTTCAGCGCCCGAAATACCGAACACATCCATGAAAAACGCCATGTTCTCGGCCACTGTCAGGTCTGGATACAATCCAAAACGCTGAGGCATGTACCCAATAAGCTTTTTGACCTGGTTTCGTTCCGAGGCTACTTCCAGGCCATTCACCCGGACATGGCCCGACGATGGGCGCAGCATCCCGGCGATCATTCGAAGCAGCGTCGTTTTTCCGGCGCCATCAGACCCCACAAATCCGAAAATACCGCCCGGCTGTACTGAAAACGATACGCCAGAAACCGCTTCGAGCGTTCCGAACCGCATGAACACATTGTCCACATCTACAATCGGCGGCGGCGCCAGCACCGCGATATGCTCATCGGAACCAGGCATCGGCGGGCATTCCGGATTTCAGTTCGTCGTTCGGATTGGCCAGACGTATCTTGACCAGATAGACCAGTTTGACCCGTTCCTTCCGTGTCTGGATGATCTTGGGCGTAAATTCTCCTTCCGGAGACACATATGACACCACCCCGTTATAAATTTTATCGGGAAATGTATCAATTTTCACATCCACTTTCCGCCCAGGATGGATCCTGCCAATCTGGGTCTCATCCACAAACACTTTCAGGTCAATCCGCGACGTATCCGCCAGGGTGATAACTTCACGCGATGCTGTCACCACTTCTCCGGGCTCCACATTCCGGCTGACGATGACCGCATCGAAGGGAGCCAGCAGGCGGGTGTATCCCAGTTGAATTTCCGCGGCGTCAAGCGCCGCGGTAGCCGCCGATATTCGGGCGGACGCCACTCGAATGTCGGCGCGAGTGGCATCTATTTTTTTCAGATTTCCCTGGGACAGGCGCAGTGCCGCCTGCGCCTCAGCAAATCGCGCCCTTGCGGCGGCAATGGATTCTTTTCTGAATCCTTCCTTCGCCATATTGTACGCCTCGACCGCCCGCTGATAAACCCTCAATTCGGTTTCATACCTGACGGTGGCGGCATCTCTGTCTTTTTCCGCAATGAAACCATTCCGAAAAAGATCGTCATATCGCCGCCTGTCCTTGAGCGCATTGTTCAGATTGACATCCGCCTCCTGAACGGACAGCTTTGCACGCGCCACATCCTGAACACGATTGCCGGCCTCCTGTTCCGACAACTGGGACTGGGCGGCATTCATCGCGGCTTCAGCCTGACTTACAGCGGCAGGAAGCGTCTTTTCATACAATTCGACCGTAATCTCCAGTTGTTTTCGAGAATCTATCGTCTGATTCAACGCCGCTTTCGCCTGATCGCGCGCCGCTATATATTCTTCGGGCGATAATTCTGCAATACATTGCCCCGTCTTTACCGGCTGCCCTTCATCCAGATACACCCGTCTCACTTTACCGGGTATCTGAAACGCCAGATTGGACTCCGTAAATTCCAGCGTACCCGAATAGTATAGCTCTGCATTGCGTTTTTTATACTGCCCCCAAAAAACCAGCGTTCCGACAATGACGAGCAATATCGGAACACCGATCAAAACAAGCCGTTTTCTCACGCCATACCTCCTGTGATCTCAGAAACCCAACGAGGGAATATCAGCGTCATTGCTGTTCCAGAATTTATATCGCTCTTTACATCCAGGCGTCCGCCACAATTTTCAAGAAGACGATGAACAATGGAAAGCCCCAGGCCGGTACCTCCGGGCTTCGTGGTAAAAAATGGGTTGAAAATCTGGGGGATATGCGCGGCGGATATGCCGCATCCGGTGTCTGAAACCGTAATTTCAATACCTCCGTTCGACAGACGGCGCATTCCGATATGGATCGTTCCACCATCTGGCATCGCATCAACCGCGTTCAGAAGAAGATTCCAGAAAATCTGGTGGAAATGTGTCGGATCAATGGTAATCTGAGCGTCCGAAATCAGTTCTGTGGTAATGCGTATCTGCTGGCGCCGGGTGGCGTCCCGCCGAAACAATTCCAGAACTTCTGTCAGAGATTGCGCCACATCAATCTGCAGAACATTGCCGGATTGTGGTTTGGCGAAAATCAGAAAATCCGTTACGATTGCATTCAGTCGGTCCGCTTCTCGCAAAACGATCCGCATCAGTTTTTCACCTCCGGCGTCGCAATACATTTCCTCCCGCAGCATTTGAATAGAACCGGTCAGGGATGCCAGCGGATTTTTGATCTCATGGGCAAGTCCCGCCGCCATTTCGCCCATATACGCCAGCCGTTCGACGCGGCGGACATGCGCCTCCATGGCCTGAAGTTCTCTCCGGGAAGCCCTGGCCTGCTCTGCCAAAAGGCTGCTGAGCAGAGAAACCGCAAAGCATGCAACCATCGTGATGACAATTTTGTACAGGACATGGGACAGATCACCCGGCAGCAGCGACCGCACCTGAACAAACGGTTTTAGAATGCCGAAATATTCCATATCCAGCATAACGCCATATTGAATGCTGGACAAAGCGGCGATATACAGACTCCCCCGGCGAAAAATCATGAGGCTCGAATACACGATGACCATCAGATACAAAAACGAAAAGATACTTGAATAGCAGCCCGTCGCAAATATAATCAGCGAAACGATCAGCGTGTCCAGACTGGTCTGGATGTAGGCGAACCGGAGCAAGTTGACAACCCGGTAAATCTGAACGGCGTATCCAATGGACAACATGAACACACCGGCGATAATACCATACAACAGCATCAGAGGGGGATACATGGAATTGAGCTGCTGACCGTATTGAACGATAATCGTTGATCCCAGCAGAAAAATGGTGAAAAATATCCTGAAAAACATCAACCATTTCAATTTCACCAGCAGATCGGGCTTATCAACGGGAGCGTTCATGGACATTTCCAGTACAGGGAAAACGGAGGTGAAATACGCTATCGTTATGGAACGTCATGCGGCGCTGTCAGACGTTTTCTGGATAAAAGCGTCTGACAGAAAAGACAGCGGCTTCAAAAGCAGTCTATCCTGAAATAGCGCCTGCGAGCTTGAAAATGGGCAGATACATGGACACCACCAGACCACCGATGGTAACGCCTAGAAATACCAGCATAAAAGGCTCAATCAGAGAGGTGAGGTTTTCGACGGCCTGATCCACTTCTTCATCATAGAAATCGGCGATTTTGCTCAGCATGGCGTCCAGCGCGCCGGTGGATTCTCCTACCGAAATCATCTGACACACCATGGGCGGGAAGACGCCGCTGTCAGAAAGCGGCTCCGCCATCGTCTGGCCTTCCGCAATGGATGACCGCACATCATAGAGCGCCCCTTCAATGGTCTTGTTGCCAGATGTTTTGGCCGTAATATCCAGCGCGTCCAGAATGGCGACCCCGCTGGAGAGCATCGTGCCCATGGTGCGCGTAAACTTGGCCACCGCCACCTTTCGAATCAGCATCCCCACCACAGGAAGAAACAGCACCAGCTTGTCCACCACAATCCGGCCTTTGGGTGTTTTATAAAATCGCCGGAACGCGATGACAGACAAAATGATGAAACCGAGAATATACAAAATTTTACTCTTGACGAAATTGCTCATGCTGACAACGATTTGGGTCGGCAGCGGCAATGCCTTGCCAAAATCGGCGAACATCTGCTGAAACACCGGAATGACGAATACCAGAATGACGGCCAGAACGATAAAAGCGATAATCAGGGTGACAATCGGATAGGTCATGGCGCCCTTGACCTTGGCCTTGAGTTTGGCTGCCTTTTCCATATATCCGGAAAGACGCTTCAATATGGTGTCCAAAATACCGCCGGCCTCTCCGGCGGCAATCATATTGACAAACAGGTCATCGAAGTAGCGGGGATATTTTTTCAACGCGTCGGCCAGGGTGCTGCCGCTTTCGACCGATTCCTTGATTTCTCTGAGCATGTTTTTGAAGGACTTTTTTTCCTGCTGGTTGTACAGAATATCCAGACACTGCACAATGGGCAGACCTGCATCAATCATGGTGGAAAATTGTCTGGCAAAAACAATGATATCTTTCTCGACGATGGCGGGCTGCAATATCGTGATATTTTCAAAAATATCTTTGGATTTTAACTTGATTTTGGTCGGAGTGATATGCGTTTTCGCCAGTTGCGATTTCACGGCTGTTTCGTTGGCGGCTTCGACTTCCCCCTTTCTGATCTGACCTTTGGCGTTTTTGCCAACCCATTGAAATACCGGCATGGCTTCCCTCCTCCATTTATCAAAATGTTATGGACCCGTAACTCGCTTGCCGCCCTCATTTTCGCCTGTCAGACATACAGGAACAGACAGCGCGGCTATTACCGAACATCAGCTTCCAAGATACGCCTTGACAATGCTCTCATCTTGTTGCAGTGTTTGCCCGTCGCCTTCCATGACAATATGGCCGGTTTCCAGCACGTAGCCGTAATCCGCCAGTTTGAGCGCCGACTTGGCGTTTTGCTCCACCAGAAGAATGGTTACGCCCTCATCATTCAATTGACGGATGACCCGCATGATTTCCTGAACCAAAAACGGCGCCAGCCCCATGGACGGCTCATCCAAAAGAAGTAGCCGGATATCGGACATCAACGCCCTGCCCATCGCCAGCATCTGCTGTTCCCCCCCGGAAAGAAGCCCTGCGTCCAGATTCTGACGTTCTTTCAAAATTGGAAACAGCGCAAATACCTGGTCAATCCGCTGCTGGCGCAACCGGTCATCCTTTAGCGTAAATGACCCCAGATCCAGATTTTCACGAATCGTCATTCCCTTGAAAATACGCCGTCCCTCAGGAACATGAATCAACCCGCTGCGCACAATGTCATGCGCCGGATCTCGCGAAATATCTCTCCCCATAAATTCAATAGAGCCGGAAGCACATTTCACCAGCCCCGAAATGGTTTTAAGCGTTGTACTCTTTCCAGCGCCGTTAGCGCCCAACAACGCCACGATCTGCCCTTTCTGCACGGTCAGGCTGACACCGCGGAGAGCATGAATTCGGCCATAATATGTTTCAACTCGATGCAGTTTCAGGACCGTTTCAGTCATGCGGCCACATTTTCGTCCTTTCCAAGATAGGCTTCGATTACGCGGGGATTCTTTTTGATGTCTTCCGCCGTCCCATCGGCAATTTTATGGCCATAATCAATCACATAAATCCATTCCGATATCTTCATGACCAGCCCCATATCATGCTCGATCAAAAGAACGGTAATCCCAAGTTCGTCGCGGATACGATGTATCAACTGGATCAACCGTTCCTTCTCATCGTAGTTCAAACCCGCGGCAGGCTCATCGAACAGAATCAACCGGGGGCGGGTCGCCAGCGCCCTCGCCCATTCCACACGACGCTGATCGCCGTAAGGAAGATTGCTGGCATAACGGTCTTTCTGATCGAGAATACCCACAAAATCCAGACAGTCTTCACTGACCTTTCGGATCAGTGCTTCTTCCCGACGCTGGAATCGAGGCCTGAACAACGCGCCCACAACGCCGGCGGATGTTCTGCAGTGCATTCCGGACATGACATTTTCCAGCACCGTCATATTTTTGAACAGACGCAAGTTCTGAAATGTTCTGGCCATACCCCCCTGTGTGATCTTATGGGGTTTTCGCCGCGCAATGGAATGTCCTGCAAACAGGATATCCCCATCATTGGGGCGATAAAACCCTGTCAGACAATTGAATACCGATGTTTTACCCGCACCGTTCGGCCCAATCAGACTGACAATTGCGTTTTCTTCCACCGCAAAACTGAGAGAATCTATGACCTTGAGACCACCAAAACTCAAATTGATTTTTCTGACATCCAGAAGCGCCATTATCTGTCCTTATCCATTTTTATTCCCCCAACATCCCCTCAACCGATTCGATGACAGCATCAATATCATGGCAAGATTTCGCCACCCCCAAACGGCTCCCATCATCAGCTTCTACGCTCAGGCCATATCCCCTGGGGTCTGTACAGCATAATGACAAGCATCACAACACCGAACACCAACAGCCGCATGGTGCCAATCGCACGGAACACTTCCGGAAAAAATACCAGCGCCAACGCTCCCAGAATTACGCCAGGGATTTTTCCCATACCGCCAAACACAACACCCAATAAAATCAGTACAGATTGACTGAACGTAAAAGTTTCCGGAGAAATCGCCGTCATTTTAGCCGCGAAGAAACACCCGGCGATACCGGCAAAAACCGCTCCGATGACATAGGCGTACAACTTCACCGCCACCCGGTCAATGCCCATGGCCTCGGCGGCATCCTCATCTTCACGGACATACTGCCACGCCCTGCCCAATCTGGAGTGCTGAAGCCTGTCGGCAGCAAACACCGCCAGTACCGCCAAAATAAGAAATACATAATAATAATGATATATCTGATTCAGTTCCACACCGAAAAAAACCGGACGATTGATTCCGATAAGGCCGCTGGCGCCCCCTGTAATTTTCAGGTTTCTGGCCGCAATCCGGACAATCTCTCCAAAGCCCAGAGTGACAATCGCCAGGTAATCACTGCGAAGCCGCAGTGTTGGCCCGCCGATGATGACGCCCGCTACAGCCGCCAGCACAATAGCGCAGGGAATGGTCAGCCAGAAATTGAATCCGAAATGCGATGTCAGAATTCCGGTCGTATAAGCACCTACCGCAAAAAATGCGGCGTATCCCAGGTCCAGAAGCCCCGCATATCCGACAACGATATTCAGCCCCAGACACAGAACAACATAAAACCACGCATTGCTCAATACTTCGAGGACATAGTTATTGGCCACCAGTGGAATGCCAATCAATATCAGTGATAAAACAACATATCCGAATTTACGGTACGGATACAGACGGTTTATCCCTGAATAAAAACAGGATGGGGTTTGATCGTTTCTTGAAGACTCGACTGGCTGTTCCGGTTCAAGCGACGGGTTTCGAGAATTCATCGGAATCACATCCTTTCAATCTCGGTTCTGCCCAGCAGACCGGTCGGCTTGAACACCAGCAATAAAATCAATATGCCAAACGCGAAGACATCTTTCCATGCAGTACCTACAAACGCTATCTGCGTACCGAACGACTCCAGCATTCCCAGAACGATCCCCCCCAGCATGGCCCCCGGAATACTTCCGATACCGCCGATCACCGCCGCGGTGAATGCCTTGAGGCCAATCAGAAAGCCCATCGAAAATTCGATACGGCCATAATAAACGCCGGCCATAACGCCTGCTGCAGCCGCCAGTGCGGATCCGATGAAAAATGTCACCGCGATCACCCTGTTGACATCAATCCCCATGAGTCTGCACGCGTCCTGGTCTATGGATATCGCTCGCATGGCTTTGCCATACATGGTTTTACTGATAAACAGATGCAGAATCAGCATCAATGCGGCCGTTGCACTCACCAGAACCATCTGCGTGTAGGTAACAAACACATCGCCCAGTTGCACGCCGTCATATCCCAACCCCACTGTAAAGGCCTTGAACTCTCCATGCGTCAGCACCATCGCCGCATTGTACAGGATAATAGAAACCGCCAGAGCGGTAATCAGTATGGAAAGACGCGGCGCATTCAGCATCGGACGATACGCCACCCGCTGAATCAGCACCCCCAGAAACCCGACGGCAATCATGGCCAGTATCATGGAAACAACAATGCCACCCCATCCGTCTCCGAGAACGCCGCTCACCACGGATAACAGCGCAAACCCCGTAAACGCCCCTACCATGTAGATATCGCCATGGGCGAAATTGAGAAGCTTGATAATCCCATATACCATAGAATAGCCAAGCGCCACCAGACTGTAAAAAGATCCCAATATCAGTCCGTTAAAAAACTGCTGAAGGATAATATCCAGATTTGACACGGAATAGCCCTTTGCATGATATTTTGCATATTAAAACTCACCGAAATACAAAGATATAAAAAAACATACGCCATCACCCGGAACGATAAGGGATCAGGCGTATAACACATAAAGAATGAATGTCGCGGCAACAGCCCTGTTATACACCGTTTCGCATGGTGTCAACACAGACAGCGAACAAAAAAGCGGCCGCGCCGCCAACTGTTACTCATAAAGCGACCAGGTCTTCCCTTTTGCAACCAGTACCACAAAATTACTGATCGCCAGTGTTTGATTGGGGTTAAACGATATCGGACCAGCAATTCCTTTGAATTGTTTGGTTTCTTTCAATGCTTTGATAATGGCGGCCTTATCCGCGGACTTGGCTCTGGTGATGGCGTCCGCCAACAGGTTCATGCCATCATATGCCAGAGCGGAATATGGCCCGGGATCCTGATTGAATTTTTTCTTGTAGTTTTCGGCAAAGGCTTTGGCTGCCGGCAGATATTCGACCGTGGGATTTGAAAAGCAGAAAACGCCTTCAGCCGCAGGCCCTGCAAGTTCCATCAATTTAGGGGAATTGGAACCATCACCGACAGCAATCAACTTGTGATAGCCACTCTGTCGAAGCTGTTTGATCAAAAGGGCGCCGTCTGCATAATAGGCCGTCCAGAAAATAGCGTCCGGGGCTTTGCTGTTCAAACGCGTCACCAGCGCCGAATCGTCCTGTTCGCCTTTATTGATGACCTCAATCGCCACTACTTCATTTCCCGTTTCTTTCCATTTTTTCGCTGTAAGGGCGGCCAGGTCTGCAGAATAGCCATCGCCTTGATCAACAATGGCCAGTTTTTTAACATGTTTTTCCTTGAAGAGCTTCACCGCGGTAACAGCCTGATCCGCGCCCGTGCTGTTGATCTGAAAGGCATTGCCCGGATTGGCTTCGCTCAGTTTGCTGGAATTGGCCGCGGGAATAATGATGGGGATACCGGCATCGCCATAAATTTTCAGAGTGGGCAATGTGGAGCCGGAGCAATACCCGCCCACCACAGCCACCACGCCTTCGGACACGAGCTTGCTGGCCGCGGAAGCGCCCTGCTGCGGATCGCAGGCGTCATCACCTGTCGCAGTCACCACCTGTTTCCCCAGAATTCCTCCTCTGGCATTGATTTCGGACACCGCCAGAGAAATGGCGTTTTCCATATCTTTACCATATGTCGCCTCCGAACCGGTGGTAGGCGCCATGATACCCACCTTGATCTCGCCTGCCGCAAAGACGGGAGCAACGCTCCACAATCCCACCACCGCCGCCATCACCAGCACCATTCCATACCACTTTCTTGCCATACATCCCCCTTTATGCGATATTTTTTTAATGTTGAATATGGGGATTATGCTTTGCCGGAAATCCCGATTTCCGCTACAATCCCCTCCGATACCATGTGCATCTGAAAACCAGCGCCGCCTTGCTGGGGCTAATGATTCAGAATCAATATATTACATGGTTTCATTTATTTATACTTCGGATTTTCTAAACTAAAGTTGAATATGGTGTCAACGTTTATTTTGTCTTCTACGGGCTGTTTCCCTCGTGTCAAAAACATTATCGGAGGATAAATACATGGAAAAGGACTTTAGCATTGTCGCCATTGGCGTTATTCGGAAAAATGATGGACGGGCATGGATCGAGGTAAACGACACCTGTCGGGATGCCATGCTGGGTCTGGATGGTTTTTCACACATTCATGTTCTGTACTGGTTTCATGAAAACGATACACCGCAACTGCGGTCGGTACGGCAGGTACATCCCCGGAGAGATCCCCAGAATCCGCTGACCGGGGTTTTCCCTACCCATTCTCCCATGCGACCCAACCTGATCGCGCTGACCCTGTGCCGCATCACGGCCATCCGGGACATGGTGATCGAACTGGAAGACATTGACGCCAGAGACGGCGCTCCGTTGATAGACATCAAATGCTACATTCCATACGACCCCATCCCGGATATCCGGCTGCCAGACTGGGTAAACACCCCTCACAACAGGAAGACGCCTTGAATTTATTTGTTAATGAGTTGCCATTATTTTTGTTGCTTGATTCATACAAAAGTGTAAAAGAGATAAGAACAGTTTTCGCTCACCTTTTGTCACATCATATCGAGGAGGCAATTTCATGTCTATCACATCCGTTCAGACGTGTCATGCTCCGGCGGCTATCGGCCCGTATTCTCAGGCCATTGTTTCCGAACCTTTCGTCTTTGTCAGCGGACAACTGGGGCTGATTCCAGAAAGTGGCGAGCTGGTCGGTCCGGATATCACCGCTCAGGCGACTCAGGCGCTGGAAAATCTTCGTCAAATTCTTCTGGCGTCTGGAGCGAATATAGACCGCGTGGTTTCCGTAGATGTATATCTGACGGACATTGCCAACTTTTCTATCTTTAACGCAATCTATCAACAGTTCTTTCGCGATCATCGCCCCGCCAGAGCCGTTATCGAAGTCCGTTCTCTGCCCAAAAACGCCTGTATCGAAATCAAATGTATCGCCATCATCCGCACCTCCTGATAACGTTGACGCTTACAATACCTTTTGTGATACCGCCAATAAGATATCTCATGACAAAACCGAAAGGAGGTGGTTTTTATGAATGTATAAACACCATCGTTGCTGTATCCATTGTCTCGACAATTGGCTTGACAATACTGATGCTCTCGTAAAAAGTCGAATTTCGGACGACTTTGTAAAAAGGCCGCAGGCAAGGCGCGCAAATTCTGAAGAGTGAGGCGCACTTATGGTACGCCGCAACGATGAAGGATGCAGCGCAACGCAGCATCCGGACTTTTTACGAAGCCGTCAATACTGAAGGTTATTGGTTCCATATCCCGCACAACTTACAACAAAAAGGAGGACATATGAAACAGCGCCACATTATTACCGGATTGCTTTTAGGAGCGATATTGATTTTTTCGACACTCCCTGTTCTGGCTGCGGACAAAACTCCCGAAGAACTGGCCAAAGAAACGGAAATGGCCTGTGAAGCCACAGCCAGCACCAAACCCACTCCTCAAATGATTATAGACAAAGTAAATCAGGGCTGCGCACTGCTTCAAAAAGAAGGCAAGGCGGATTTTTCGAAATTCAGTGGCAAAGACAGCCCGTTCGTATTCGCCGGTACTTACATCTGGATTCACAATATGGCGGGAATCATGCTGATGCATCCCATCATGTATAAACTCGACGGAAAAGACTTACTCACCTTCAAGGATTCCAATGGTAAACGTTTCTTTTCCGAGATGAACAAAGTAGCCAAAGAAAAAGGCGCAGGATGGGTGGATTATATGTGGCCGAAACCAGGAGCAAAAGAACCATCTCACAAAGTTTCCTATGTGAAACTCTGCCATGTTGGAGGACAAGACCTGGTGCTGGGCTGTGGTGTGTATGATATGCCAGAAGCTGATATCCAGAAATTGATCAAGTAATGTAGAAGTAAGCGTTCACACCTCCTCCTGGCAGGAGGGGGTGGCCTGTGAGAGGTAACATTTTTGAATTTATGATATTTCTCCCATTCCAACTTCCCTCCGCCGGGGAAAAAGGTGAACGGTTATATGAAGAAAGGTCATGTCATGCAAAAAACAATGGATTTCAGTCTCAATGTCAAACTGTTCAGTTTTGTCGGAATCGCTTCGTTTCTGGTACTGATTGCGGTGGGAACGGGTTTTTTCTTCTATTCGCGTATAGAGGCGGCCAACGGACTCAAAAAAGACGTCAATATCATTGTCGAAAAAGTTTTGACCACGCGGCTGGCGGAAAAAACCTATTTGCAGTTTTTTCTTCCCGATCAGAAAAAACAGTTTGATGCCATATCCCAGGATGTCGTCAGCCAGATACATACGCTCGAACGGCAAAAAATTCCTGACGAATGGAAGACACAGATCAACACGATCGGAACGATATTTGAAAAATATCAACACCTGTTTGCTGAACTTGACAATATTCACATACAGCAGAATCATGTCAAGTCCGAAATGATCAAACCGCTCCAGACATCTCATATCATTTTGACCGGTATCATTAACCAGTTACAGAAAAAGAGGTCCATGCTGGAAATGGCGGGGGATGAATTGAGTGTTGCGGATAAGCAATTATTAGATATCGCCAAAGACAGTAACACAGACTTTATCCTGCTGCAGAATCTGCAACTTCAGTATTTGTTAACGGGTGACAGCAAATACATTATGGAGTACAAAAAATTAGCCGTTGGTGAAGTAAAAGATCTGACCACGACATTGGAACAGATATCTTCGGCCTCCCAAAATGTGGAAATGACCAAAACATCATCCATCATTAAGGAATCACTTGGAAAATTCACCAAGTTCATAGAAGAATCTCAAAAATTATACAGCAATGAAAAAGAACAGATCGCTTCCCTGGACAATTCCGGTCAACAGATATTGGAAACCGCCAATAAATTCCTGACAATGGTGGAACAGTCCATAGCGGGGCAGAGACAATCCATGATAATATCCTTGTCCCTGATTCTCACACTGGGATTTATAGGGTTCTGGACGATTTCCTTCATACTGGTGCGTTCCATTGGCAAACCCATTCAGGCCGTCATTGAAGGGCTGACAGAAAGCGCCGAACAGGTGGCATCGGGTTCCGCACAGATTTCCACCGCAAGTCAGGAACTGGCGGAAAACGCTTCTAAACAGGCGGCATCCATTGAGGAGACATCCGCATCCATCGAAGAATTGTCTTCAATGACCAAACAAAATGCGGACAATGCGCAGCAGGCCAATCAACTCATGACGGAATCCCGCCAGACCATCGTTCACACGCATACATCCATGGAACAATTGACCGCGGCGATGCGGGAGATTTCCAGCTCCAGCGAAGAAACCCAAAAAATCGTCAAAACAATTGACGAGATTGCTTTTCAGACCAATCTGCTGGCGCTGAATGCCGCTGTGGAAGCCGCACGCGCCGGTGAAGCCGGTGCGGGATTCGCGGTGGTGGCGGACGAGGTGAGAAATCTGTCCAAACGCGCTGCGGAAGCGGCCAGAAACACGTCGTCATTGATTGAAATGACGGTCGCCACCATTCACAAAGGCGCGGGCATGGTGGAAAACGTCAACAGCGAATTCGGCTGTGTGCTGGACAGTGCATCAAAAGTAGAACAGTTGGTAAACGAAATTGCCTCCGCCTCGCGTGAACAGGCGGTGGGAATCGAACAGATCAATACATCCGTAAGCGATGTGGATGCCACCGTTCAGCAAAATGCCGCCAACGCCGAAGAATCGGCTTCGGCTTCCGCGGAAATGAACGGTCACGCCGGACAGTTAAAGGCGTTTGTGGACAGACTGGTAGCATTGATCGAAGGCGGCAGCCATCAGGCCGCCGCTGATATCAGCGATGAAACAACGCCAGAAATAGAAGAACAAGACGTCGTGCTTCCCCCCACCAAAGTTATTCCCTACGACAGACGCAGAAAAAGTATTCCTGCACCATGACATAGCTCATAGCTCGTAGTATAGCGACTGCAAACTGCCTTCCTTAAGTTCCCTCCCCCAGCGGGGGAGGGGGAA
>JAJYBO010000230.1 GCA_021778975.1 Deltaproteobacteria bacterium | reverse complement strand
GCTCTGAAGCTGCTGCATGGGCCGGGGTTTCTCGGAAACGGCCGTTTCAGCAAATCTGACACCCGCGGCGGCGGGTGGCGTCGTCTGCGCCGGCGGTGCTGCAACTTTTCTTTCGGAATCAATGGGGGGGTAAGATTCCCGATGAACCGGTGTTTCCGATATGGTCGGTGTCGCCGTCGCCATGCTTTCGGGGTTGAAGATCGTAAAATCGGAACCTTCGTCAGAAAAATCGGAACCGTCATCCTGAAAATTTTCGTCTTTTCGCCGGGATGCCTCCATCAGAAGCGACATCAGACCGGCATTGATACGCCGGATGATTTTTTTGTCCGGAAGGCTTTTGAAAGACAATTGCACCTGATTCCACATCATCATTTCGATAGCGGCTTCTTCGCCGGTCAGGCTGCCGCATACCGCGTCGAACAGTTCTCCCTGATGAAAATAAAACAGCCCTTTGCGGTTTCGGGTGAACACTTCCAGCAGACAGGTTTTTTCCTCCATCGCAATGAGCTGGGTGAAGCTGCTGATGGAAATGCCGGTCATGCTGCCGCGCTGGGCGCTTCTTTTTAACCCATCTTCGATACTGGAAAGCAACACATCGAAATCGAGCGGTTTATCCAGAAACCCAACAATGCCGATGGACTCGAATTTTCCCTCGATCTCTCGTGTGCCATATGCACTCATGACAATGACCGGAATGGACGGAAAATGAACGTTCATATAGACCAGAAGTTCAAAACCATCCATCTGAGGCATACGGATGTCGGTTACGACCAGATCAATCGTTTCGGAAGACAGAATTTTCAGCGCCTTTTTTCCATCTTCCGCGGTCAGCAGACGAAATCGGTCTTTGTACGCGTCAAAACCGCCTTTGATACTGAGCAGCAATGATTTTTCGTCATCAACAATCAAAACCTGTTTCATCGGTGGGGTGGCTCCAGACGGTGTAACGGTTGAATGTATCGGGCTATTCGCATGATATTTTCCCAGAAATATGGTGGGGTGCCGTTATGCGTGGTCATTCCCCTATGGATGTGGACAAATGAAACTGCGGCGGATTGGCGAGATGCTTTTTGACGAAACACATTTCGGCGGAGCGGATGACCGCACCTCTGTATTTTTCGGGAAATCCGGCGGGAAGCTGAATGTGGATATTGATTTGTTCCACCATCCATGTAGTGTTGTTGCGCTGAAAGGAAAGGAGCAGTTTCAGATCTGTGGTGTCAATGCCGCGTTCACGGCAAAACGACGCCACATATATCCCTGCGCAGGTGCCGATAGACGCCAGAAACAAGTCGAAAGGCTCCGGCGCGGTGTTGTCGCCACCTTCGTCTATGGGTTGATCGGTATGTACGGTAAATCCTTTGTACGTGGAATTTACTTTTTTATTGCCCGGAAACGTGATGACCATATCCATGTATCAATCTCCATAATGACGAAGTGGTTTTGTAATCTGTAAAAACGGTGTCATGGAATGTACATTTTTTCATATGCTTTTTGCGGCAATAAATCAATGGTGGACTTTCGCATAAACGTCTCTTGACCGAACCGACCTTCTACTATAATAATGCCGAAAAGAACGGTTGAATTTGAAAATGTAACCGGTACATCACGATGAAGGAGCGGCGTGTCATTGAAACAAATCATACTTGGCACTGCAGGGCATATTGATCACGGTAAGACAAGTCTTATCAAGGCGTTGACAGGAACCAACACGGATCGTCTGAAAGAGGAGCAACTTCGTGGCATTACCATAGAACTGGGGTTTGCCTCCATGACGCTTCCCGGTGGGCAGCATTTGGGAATCGTTGATGTTCCGGGACATGAGAAGTTTGTCAAGACCATGGTGGCGGGCGCGACGGGCATTGATATGGTGGCCATGGTCATTGCAGCGGATGAAGGCATTATGCCCCAGACCCGTGAACACATGGAAATCTGCATGTTGCTTCAGCTCCAGTACGGGCTTGTGGTTCTCACGAAGGTGGACATGGTGGATGAAGAATGGCTGGAACTGGTTATGGACGATGTCCGCACGTTTGCGAAAGGCACGTTTCTGGAGAATGCGCCCATTCTTCCGGTTTCGTCCGTTACGGGGCAGGGAATTCCCGAACTTGTTCAGGCGCTGGAAACTCTGAGCGCTTCCATTCCCGAACGTTCCACCACCAATTTGTTCAGACTTCCCGTGGACAGGGTTTTTACCATGAAAGGGTTCGGAACGGTTATTACAGGGACGCTGATATCCGGGATGATCCGCGTTGGCGATCCGGTGATGATTTACCCGGTAGGCGTTACATCCAAAGTCCGAGGGATTCAGGTACATAACGCCAGTGTGGATCAGGCGGTATCCGGTATGCGAACGGCCATCAATTTTCAGGGGTTGGAAAAAACCGCAATCAACCGCGGCGATGTTCTGTCCAGCCCAAACGCGTTGACGCCCAGCTATATGATTGATACCGTGTGTCAATATCTCGGCAGCAACAAAAAGCCAATTAAAAATCGCACTCGCATCCGGTTTCACACCGGCACCAGCGAGGTGTTGGGAAATCTGATTCTTCTTGACAGCGAAGAGTTGGAACCAGGCAGCACGACGGTTGTTCAGTTGCGGCTTGATGCACCGGTGGTGCTGGTGAAAGACGACCGGTTTGTGATTCGAAGCTATTCGCCGGTGCGGACGATCGGCGGCGGCAGCGTCTTGAATCCGGTTCCCCAGAAACATAAGCGCTTCAAGACAGAAGTGGTGACCGGAATTCAGCAATTGGTGGATATGCCTCCTGAAGATGTGATCGTATCTCATGCCAGAGAGTCCGGGTATCAGGGAATACGATATTCCGATCTCCGGATCATGACCAACACATCCGACAAAAAATTGGATGGGTTTCTGACCCGTCTGTTGTCCGACAAAATACTGATAATGGTTGATCGTGAACAGCGAATTTACGTTCACCATACCTGTTTTGAGCATTTGATGGAAGAAGCAGGCGTCTTGCTGGCGACGTTTCATAAAGCCAATCCCCTCAAGGCGGGCATGTCGAAAGAGGAGTTGAAATCCAGATTGCCGTCGTATGTTGGCCCCCGGCTTTTTACGCTGATGATCCAGCAGATGGTGAAAACCCATCAGGCGGTGCAGGAAGAAAACATGGTGCATCTCTCGACCCATGTGGTGTCACTGGGTCAGGATCAAACGGATGTTCGCGAAAAAATTCTCGATATCTATAAAAAAGAATGGTTGACGCCTCCTTATTTCAAGGAGTTCTGTAAGACGCAGAATCTGGACGATGCCAGGGCCAGAGCGGTGCTGCATGTGCTGGTGGATGAAGGGCTGATAATCCGCATTCGAGAGGACATGTATTTTCATCGGGACGCGATTGACGATATTCGCAAGAAACTGGTGGATTTCCTGATGGTTCACGGTGAAATTTCGACGCCTCAGTTCAAGGATATGACCGGGGCTTCCCGTAAATTTGTGATACCGATCATCGAATATTTTGATTCCCGCAACGTTACCATACGGGTGGGAGATATCCGTAAACTCAGAAACGGATGAAGGAGTGATTATGGAATCATTCAAGGATTTCGCCACAAAGCGCATGATTATTGGCGTTGTGCTGGCCATTGCGCTGCTGTGGCTTGTGGCGACCATCGTCGGGCTGTTGACCAAATCGGAAATTCGTGTGGTGTCTCTGCCGCTGCAGGAGCATACCGGTATTCAGACACCGGCGACACCGCGACCCAATGCGGCGATTTCGCACGTCGAGGAGACAGCGAAAACAGCGTCCGGTTATGTGCCGCCGCCCATGCCCGGAACAGCGGCGCATCCTCAGGTGGTGCCATCGGTGCCGTCCAAGAATTCAAACAAGACGCCTCAAGTCGTTTTTCAAGAGGCGGAGAAACCGGCTGCATCTGCACATGAAGCGTCTTCGGCGGAACCATCGGCGCCGAAGCGAAAAAACGGGGTGGCTTTTGTCACAGATCTGGTAAAACCGCTGGATTATGAACTTCATGGCCGTTTCTGGGGATGGAGGCCCAATGACATTCTGAATTTTACGGATGATGTCAATAATTTCCAGCTTGGCGTTTTGGAAGTGACGCGGCGAAGCGTGACGATTTTGACGGAAAAACTTTCCAGAACCGGCAGTGTCGAATCTCTTGATAAAAATTTAGAGCGGGCTATGGACTGGTTGATGACCAAACCAGACCGGTACTGGTTTCCATCTCCGGAGTCCAGATATGAAGATGCTCTGTCCGAAATCAATGCCTATAAAAGTAAGCTCGAAAAAAATGAGGCGGCGTTTTATACACGGGCGGACAATCTGCTGCCGCTTTTGGCGGCATACGACAATCTTTTGGGCAGTTGCGATGAAAACCTGATAAAGACGCGCGAACCGGACGGAAAGGCCGTCAGTTGGTTCAAGGTGGATGATTATTTTTATTATGCACAAGGGGTCGCCAGCGCGCTGGAAACGATCTTAAAAGGGGTTCAGGAAGATTTCCGTCCGGTTTTGGAAACCCGTCATGGCACAGAGATCCTGCACCACGCTATAGAATCCTGTCACAGAGCTTCCGAGATTCACCCCTGGGTCGTTACGGATGCGGCCTATGATGGAATTTTAGCCAACCATCGCGCCAATCTGGCCGCGCCGATCAGCCATGCCCGATTTTATATTGATGTATTGATTGCGGCGCTATCCACATAAATCTTTTAACCCCTTCCCCCCCTCCCCCGCTGGGGGAGGGAACTTAAGGAAGGCAGTTTGCAGTCGCTATACTACGAGCTATGAGCTATGTCATGGTGCAGGAATACTTTTTCTGCGTCTGTCGTAGGGAATAACTTTGGTGG
>JAJYBO010000229.1 GCA_021778975.1 Deltaproteobacteria bacterium | reverse complement strand
TGGCGGTGGTGGTGGTGGTGGCCACGGTGCAGGAGGTGGCGGCGGCAGGGGATGATACGGGTCAACATAAATACCACACCCCACCAGTGTGATCAGGAAACAGAAAATCAATAAACCGAGTCCCCATTTTTTCATATCATTCCCCTTTATGCCTTTGTGCGCGCCTCATCCCGAAGAACCCGGCGCAGCACTTTTCCCACTGGAGATACCGGTAGCGTTTCCCTGAATTCGATAAATTTGGGGCGTTTGTAGCCGGCCAGCCAGGTTTTGCAGAACTCCTGAATTTCTGCTTCCGTAGCTGTTTCTCCTGGAATGAGCTGAATGAAGGCTTTGACAGCCTCACCGCTGTGGGCATCCGGTATTCCGACAACCGCGGCGTTCGCGATTTTGGGGTGTGCGTACAACACTTCTTCGATTTCCCGTGGATAGCAGTTGAAACCGCCAACCAGAATCAAATCTTTTTTCCGGTCCGTGATGATAATGTATCCATCCTCATCAATATGACCGATATCACCCGTCAGGAAATACCGTCTGCCGCCGATATTCCGGAAGACGGCGGCATTTTCGGCCGGCTTGTTCCAGTATCCTTTCATGACCTGTGGGCCGCTGACCGCTATTTCGCCGTCCTGACCCTGAGGCAGCTCCGTCAACCCGGTGTCGTTGTCCACAATTTTGATATCGGTGCCGGGAATCGGAAAGCCCACAGAACCGAATTTTCTGTCCTGCGCGTTGGTGGGATTTGATGTGGCTATTGGCGCTGTTTCACTCAGGCCGTATCCCTCAAAAATGATGCATCCGGTTTTGGTTTCAAATTTTCTGGCGGCCTCTACAGGAAGCGGCGCGCCGCCGGATGCACAACACCGGATGGAACTCAGATCGAAACTGTCCAGCAAAGGATGATTGGTAAACGCTGTAAATATTGTGGGAACCGCGACCATGATCGTGGTTTTATATTTCTGGACGGCCTTCATCACTTCGGTGAAAGGCGGATTTCCGGCTCTGGGATCCGGGATGCACACCACACTGTTGGCGCTGACGCACGCGCCGATCAGACAAAGCGTCATCCCGAAACTGTGATACCAGGGAAGTACCCCAAGATAGCAGTGATATCCCCCGTGACGGATTTTTTCAGGAGGCCCCCCCGGCGTGTTGGGAAGGCGCAACCATTCCAAAATCGCCATAATGTCATAGACAAAGTTGGAATGCGTCAGACACGCGCCTTTGGGAACGCCCGTTGTGCCTCCGGTATAAAGGATCAGCGCTAAATCCTGTACCGGATCGATCTCTACGGAAGGAGGATTGGGGGGCGATGCGTTGACAACTTCGTCAAAAAGAAAATGCCCGGGTGCATGGCGTTCCGCTTTCGGAATTTTTCCGAGAAGCCCACCAATAAATCCCTTGAGCGGAGGAAGATAGGATTTAACGCTACAGATTACCACCGTTTCGACAGCCGTTCGCTCGATGGCCTTGATGGCGGTGGCATAAAACACCGAATGATCCATGACAAACACCATTTTTGCGCCGGAATCCTGAAGCTGATAGTTCAACTCCTGGTGCGTGTAAACCGGATTGCAGGTGACACAAACGGCGCCGGCCTTCAAAGCGCCAAAATAAATGGCCGGATAATGGGGAAGGTTTGGCAGAAACACCGCGATCCGGTCGCCTTTCCGGATGCCTTTGGACGCCATGAAATTGGCCAGCCGATCCGCCGTGTTCTTTACCTGGGCAAAAGAGCGTTTGCCGTCATTGAAAATGGTGTAGGTCTGATTCGGAAACTCCCGAGCGGCATCATCCAAAAAGGAAAACAGGGGCTTCTCATAACCGGTGAATTCTCTTGGGACATCTTTGGGCCAGTTTTTTGCCGGCCAGGGAGCTAACGCCATGCAATGCCTCCATTTTCGGTGTGTTATGGATTGACGACTTTGTGAAAAGTCGTCCGAAATTCGACTTTTTACGAGAATATCATGGATTTATCAGTTTCTGAAAAAACGATTTTTCAGGTGTTACCGCCTGTAAATCCGGATCAAAAATATATCCTACCGATCTCAGGCTTTTGAAAAATATCGGCTTTCTTGGATTATCCTCAAAATATCGCCGCAGCCTGACAATAAAATTGTCAACGGTGCGCGTCGTGGTTTCACGGCTGTATCCCCAGCCAATTTCAAGAAGTTTGTCGCGAGATAGCGGCTTGCCTTTGTTGATGATAAAAAGCTTGATAAGCTTGATTTCCTGTTCTGTCAGATGAATGGCGCCTTTCGATGTGATAGCGACCGCTGTTTCAAAATCAAGCCGATTGGCGCCAAACTCAAAATATCGGGGGAGTGAAGAAAAGATCATCGCCGCCTCGGAAGATTTGAGATGATTCCATGAGGCCCGCGTCAAGAGCCGCTCGATTCTCAGCAAAAACTCTTCGAGGTCAAACGGTTTGGTCAGATAGTCATCTACCCCGAACGCCAGCCCCTTCACCTTGTCTTCGGAAGCGGATTTGGCCGATAAAATGAGAATCGGCACCTGTTCATCCACCAAACGGATATTGCGCAGCACGGACAGACCATCCATGCCCGGAAGCATGATATCCAGAACGATCAAAGCAGGTTTCCATTCCTTCCACTGCTGCAATCCGGCGATGCCATTGGAGGCGATGTGAACCGCATAATTCTGCAGCGACAGATTGAGTTTCAGCCCTTCGGCGATGTGTTCATCGTCTTCAATAATCAGAATGCGTTGTTTTTCAGTGGATTCTGAATGAGACATTGTCACCACAGCGTCATTTGAGGGTCTTGTACGGCAGACTCAAAACAAATTCGGAACCTTTTCTGAGACCGGCGCTTCGGGCGACAATCTTTCCACGATGAATCTTGACAATGGTATCTACCAGGTAAAGACCCAGACCGCTGCCTTTCGCGCTCATATCTTCCGAATTGCCTACCTGGTAAAATTTGCGGAATATCTTTCGGATTTCCGATTGTTCCAGGCCAATGCCATTATCAGCAATGCGAATGTACAATTTTTTGTCACGATGTTCAATGGTAATATTCACTTCCGGCGTTTCGGATGTGTTGTATTTGATGGCATTGGTCAAAAGATTCATCATCAGCATCTCAAACAGCGACGGATTGAGCCGGTAATAGTAAGAAACTCCGGACGGGCAGTGTATGTAAATTTCGTCTTTGCGGAACATGTCTGCATGGTTGTGCAGAAAACGTTTGATCTCGGCGACGATATCGAGTGTCAAAAATTCTCCACCATAGCTTCGGCTCTCGATTTTGGCGATATTCAAAATACGGTTGACCGTATTGGACAGGCGGATGACATCCTGTGTCATGAAGCGGATGTATTTGATCTGGTCATCGCTGTACAGGTGATATTTGAGCGCTGTATCCAGGTAGAGCTTCAGCGATGTGACCGGCGTTTTCAATTCATGTGTGAAATTGTTGATAAAATTCTGTTGAAGCCGATACAGTTGATAAATTTTTTGCTGATAGACGAAAATGATGAAAATACCGATCAGAATGATGCCGACCAAAAGCGACAGCACCAGTATTACGATCCATGTTCGGGATTCGAGAACCTGACGCCGATCCAGGTTGAATCGCAGCAACATGGCGGAAAGTGCCGAGTTCACTTCCATATACCAGTAGATGTAAAGAAACAGAGATGTTCCCAGCGCCAGTATGGAAGCGATCAGAATGAAAATAGGATGTAAATACCATTTGGACTGCGTCATGCACGCTTTTTACGGGTTCCGTTTTTTCAACTGTTTGTGGGCAAGGCGCTCATTGGTTGAGCTTTCGGTCACGATACTGGATATAGGCGTCTTTGAACGCTTCATAAGGATCAATGGCCGCATTTTTCAGCTCTTCATATTCGCCGATATGAAAAGACTGATGGTTGACGACTTCTTCGGCTTTGAGGGACCAGGCATACACCTCCGGTTGCAGATATGTCAGCGGCGCCAGGAAATAATCGCCGCCCAGACCCGCGCTGTCCCGAAGTGTCGAAGGCCCCAGTAGTGGCCATACCACATAAACGCCGTTACCGATGCCGAACCTGCCCAGTGTCAACCCGAAATCCTGCTCCGGCGGATTCAGATGCGGGTAGTCTTTGGCCGGATCCATGATTCCCAGCACCCCGAATGTCGTATCATACAGAAAACGACATGCCTCGGAGGCGGCGTTTCCCATTCTTCCCTGCAAAAAGCAGTTGACCAGCCGAATCGGCGTCGCCAGGTTGTGAAAAAAGTTGCCAACGCCTGTCCGCACCGGCGTCGGCAGCACCTCTTTATATCCTTTTGCCACGGGTTTCATCACCCAGAAATAGAATTTGTCGTTGAAATGAAACATCATGCGGTTCCATCCGGACAACGGATCCGCCACCTTAGGCGTTGGCGTTTCATCGTCCAGATAGTTGAGATCATCAATGGAGTTCGAGTCCGCTGTCTGTTTGGAAGCAGATACTTCCTGATTGCCCCCCCCCGCAGTGTGAGCGTCCGCGGACAACGCCTGCACAGGGTGTTGCAAGCAGAGAAACATACTGACAAAAATCAGAACCGCTGTATTTTTTTTCATTTGAAACTCCATTAAAAACCCCAACCGCTTAGACAGAATCAATAAACGCATCTGAACTCAAGCTGATGCCCTCGTAAAAAGTCGAATTTCGGACGGCTTTGTAAAAAGTTCGCAGGCAAGGCGCGCAAATCCTGAGGAGTGATGAGTACTTATGGTACGCCGCAACGACGAAGGATGCAGCGCAACGCAGCATCCGGACTTTTTACGCAGCCGTCCAAGCTGATAAACCATCATTTTTCGGTTTTTAAATCGGTTTTGATATCCGACTTCTTTTTAACC
>JAJYBO010000228.1 GCA_021778975.1 Deltaproteobacteria bacterium | reverse complement strand
CTGTCGGCGGTGTTTGACACCTGTGACATCCAGGCCGTCATTCACTTCGCCGGCTTCAAGGCTGTCGGCGAGTCCGTGGCGTTTCCACTGCGGTATTATCAGAACAATATCGTCTCCACCCTGACGCTTTGCGATGTCATGGCCGCCCACAATGTCAGGAACATGGTGTTCAGCTCATCGGCCACCATCTATGGAGACCCCAGCCACATGCCGGTCACCGAAGACTTTCCCATTCATCCCACCAATCCGTATGGCCGCACCAAAGCCATGATCGAAGATATGCTCCGCGATATTTATCTGGCGGATCCGGCCTGGAACATTGCGCTGTTGCGGTATTTCAACCCGGTTGGCGCGCATCCGAGCGGGCGAATCGGCGAAGATCCGAACGATATCCCCAGTAATCTGCTGCCTTATATCACCCAGGTTGCCGTGGGCAGGCTGACCGAACTGAAGGTGTTCGGAAACGATTACCCCACACCGGATGGCACCGGCGTCAGAGACTTCATTCATGTGACGGATTTGGCGGCCGGGCATATTGATGCGTTGAAAAAGTTAGCGTCAGCCCCCGGTATTGTCACGTACAATCTGGGTACTGGCCGTGGATACAGTGTTCTGGAGCTGATTACGGCGTTTGAAAAAATTACGGGCAGGCGGATCCCTTACCAGATTGTTGCACGCAGACCGGGAGATGTGGCCATCAGTTATGCGGATCCTTCCAGGGCCAACCGTGAGATGGGCTGGACAGCGATGTGTTCACTCGAAGACATCTGCCGCGATGCCTGGAACTGGCAATCTCAAAATCCAAACGGATATCCAGATTTACTTTAATCATTGACACCGGAAATGTGATGCAGACTTTTTCAAGAACGCATCGAGATGCTATAGCTTTTAAGACAAGGATACCGTAGTTATGACTGGCGAAACCGATATTGTATTGATATATCTGGAAGACAAACCACTGGCCTTTGCCAGGATCGAAGATATTACGGCCGATTACAAACCCGGCTGGAATCATGTCAAGATGCTGCTGTTGCAAATTCCCCTTCAGACCGTTACCTGGATCCTCCGGGACGCCTATATTGATGGGACACCGTTTACGATGGACGGGAAAAAAATGCGGCTCGAAAAAGTGATTTGTCCAGAAGACCCTGAAATCCCAGAAGACCCAGAAGACCCAGAAGAACCTGAAGCGCCACAAGCACCGGCTGCGCCGAAAACAAAACGGAAATCGGCAAAAACCGCGGGCACCAAAGTTATTTCGCTTTCCGACTTCAAGAAAAAATAACGGCGTTTCAACGTTTTTATACCTTTTCTGACCGCCCCTCCACTGAAGGATGGGGTTAACCGATAACGCATTCAGTTATTTTTGAGGTGGATGATGGAACTTAAAACTGTTGCTATCGAAAATCCGGACGGACTGAACCTGATACTCGGCCAGTCTCATTTTATCAAAACCGTTGAAGATATTCACGAGGCCATGGTCAATGCCGTACCTGCGCCCAAATTTGGCATTGCTTTCTGCGAAGCGTCGGATGCGTGCCTGGTGCGGCGTTCGGGAACGGATCCGGAACTGATCGAACTGGCCGGTAGAAATGCGCTTTCTCTGGCGGCGGGCCACAGCTTCATTCTGTTTATGAAAGACGTGTTTCCGGTCAATGTGCTGAACGCCGTCAAAAACGTTCCGGAGGTATGCCGGATTTTTTGCGCCACGGCCAATCCCGTGGAGGTTGTCATTGCAGAGACCGCTCAGGGCAGAGGCATTCTGGGCGTCATTGACGGGTTCGCATCCAAGGGGATCGAAACCGAAGACGACGTTCTCCATCGCAAAGAAATTCTCAGAAGATTCGGTTACAAATTCTGATGCCTCCAGCACTTTCTCCTCATTTTCTGCGCGGCGTTTGCGATCCTGCGCAGTTTCAGTTCAACGATACGTCCGAGCTGGAGCCATTGGACGCCGTTATCGGGCAGCAGCGCGCGGTTCAGGCCATTGATTTCGGACTGAACATGAAAAGCCCTGGGTACAACATCTTTGTTACGGGAGATGCCGGCACCGGCAAATCGTCTATCGTTCGAGATATTGTTCTTCAGTATGCCGCCAGGCTCCCGGTTCCCGATGACTGGTGTATGGTCAACAATTTTGAGGACGAATATTGTCCCAGAGCGCTGCGGGCGCCTTCCGGAAAAGCGCCGGCGTTCAGCAAATCCATCCACCGTCTGATCGAAGATGTTCAGACGGAGATCCCCAGAACGTTCGATAGCAAACTGGTGCAGGAACAGCTTACCGATATCCGGAATTCCTTTGCAGATCAGCAGAAGGCGTTGATAGACGCCGTTGATACATTCGCCGATCCACGGAATATCCGCATCAGCCGGGATGAATCCGGATATCAGGCGCTTCCTCTCATGAATGGAAAGCCGATCAATTCCGATGAATTCGATGCGCTTCCCCTCGAAAAACGTTCCGAGATCGAGGAGAATATTCAAAAGGTTCAAATCGAACTCGAGGCGGCGCTCCGGGAAGTCAACAGGTTCAACCAGATTATTGATGAGCGTGAAGACAGTTTCATGAAGACAATGGCGCAAAAACTGCTGGATGAAAAGCTGTCACCGTTTTTGGAAACCTATGCAGATTATGAAGATATTGTGTCTTTCCTTCAGGCTCTGAAAGCCGATGTAATTGAAAATCTCGATTCGTTTCTGCCGCCATTTCCTCCGGAAAACGGTGAAGCTGTTGACCGTAACGAAGAACGTCATGCCCGTGACACTTTTTTTCGGCGGTATAGCGTCAATGTTCTGGTGGCGCAGAGACAGGAAAAAGGCGCTCCGGTCATATGCGAAACCAATCCCTCATATCCGAATGTGATCGGACGCATTGAAAGGCGCGCCTATATGGGTGCGGTTACGACCGATTTCACCCTGGTGCAGGCCGGGGCCCTTCTGAAGGCCAGCGGCGGATATCTGCTGATGGAGATCGAACCCTTGCTTCAGAACCCCTTTATCTGGGAAGCGCTGAAGCGTTCGCTGCAGAATCAGTATCTGGCCATCGAGGACATTCCTTCGGATCCCGGGTTTCAGTCCGTGTCGCTGCGTCCGGAGCAGATTCCCCTCGATGTCAAGGTCATTCTTCTTGGCGACTACGAGTTGTTTGAGTCGCTCCAGAATTATGATTCCATATTCAACAAGATTTTTCGTGTCCGGGCGGATTTTGATGATGAGGCGCTGCTGAATCCGGATACCATTCAGCAGTATGCCAGATTCATCGCCCGTGTGTGCCAGGATGAAGCGCTTCTGCCTTTCACACCGGATGCGGTCGCGGCGGTCATCGAAGACAGCTCTCGTGCGGTAGAGGACAGAACCCGGCTTTCACTGCGGTTTGGCCCCACTGTGGGGCTTTTGAAAGAAGCGAATTATTGGGCGAATCAGAATCATTCACCAAAAGTGACGGGGCAATACGTCATGCAGGCCCTGAAAGAATACCGGTTCCGCTACAATCTGTACGAAGAAAAAATTCACGAATCCTACATGGACGGATCGGTGTTGATGGATATCGAAGGCTTGGTCGTTGGTCAGGTCAACGGTCTGGCGGTGTATCAGATCGGTGAAATCGCCTTTGGCCGGCCGTCGCGCATCACCGCGGAAACCTATCTGGGAAAACCGGGCGTGGTCAACATCGAACGGGAGACCAACCTGAGCGGCGACACTTACGATAAGGGCATATTGATTTTATCCGGATATTTGGGAAGGACTTTTGCCAGGCTGCACCCGTTGAGCCTTACGATCAGCATTGCTTTTGAGCAGAGTTACGGCGTCATTGACGGCGACAGCGCCTCTTCCGCCGAACTTTATGCGGTGATATCGAGCCTTTCAGACGTTCCGGTCTTTCAGGGGATCGCCGTGACCGGTTCTGTCAACCAAAAAGGAGAAGTTCAGGCGATTGGGGGCGTCAACGAAAAAATCGAGGGATTCTACGATCTTTGCTGCGCCCGCGGCCTTACCGGCAGGCATGGGGTGATGATTCCGGCTTCCAATGTACGAAATCTAATGTTGAAGCAGGAAGTCGTTGCGGCGGTTCAGAAAGGTGAATTCCATATATATCCGGTAGCCGCCATTTCCGAAGGCATTGAAATTTTGACCGGAATGCCCGCCGGCGTTCCGAATGCCGATGGCCGATATCCTGATGACAGCATCTATGGGCGGGTTCAGCATAAACTGGAATTTTTTTTGAAACGCACCTTGCAGTTCAGCCGCGAATGGGGGGCATATCATGCGCAGGTTCTTTGTTGAAACGCATTGGTTGTCCAGCGACGCTCCGGTGATTTCCGGTGATGACGCCGGGCATATCCGGAATGTTCTCAGGCTGAGGCCCGGGGATGTCATCGAACTGATTGACGGATCGGGCGTGGAATGTGAAGCCCGGATTGATCATATGGAACCTGACGGGGTTCATGTATCCGTCATTCAGAGACGAATGCAGGCCGTATCGCCGTATCCTCACCTGATCATCGCTCAGGCGTTGTTGAAGGACAATAAGGCGGACGAAATTATCCGACAGATCACGGAATTGGGGGTACAGCGGTGGATTCCCTACGCGGCGCGGCGGTCCGTACCTGTTTTAAATGCGAAGCGGATCGCTTCTCGAAAAGAGCGGTGGCGTAAAATCGCTATCGAGGCGCTCAAACAGTGCCAGCGCAGCCGGCTTTTGGAAATTTCCGACCCGATGACGTTTCCGGAGATGCTGGAGGTTGGGGCATCCTGTGATGTCCGCCTGATTTTCTGGGAAGACGAGTTGCCGTCAAGGCCCTTTGAAATGCCTTCGCCGGCGGAGCGTCGGGTACGAACCGTCATGGCGATAT
>JAJYBO010000021.1 GCA_021778975.1 Deltaproteobacteria bacterium | reverse complement strand
CGTGTGTAGTTTGTCATAACATCCCCTTTTGTACTTTCCATTGTCTTGTATGATAGCGCCATTAAATCTCAATTTATGGAATGACGCAACAAAATATACAACCGGAGGACGCAGATAACAGCGTTTTGACCATTGTGCTGGCGGATGCAATTCTGACCGGGGAGGATTACGCTCAGAAGATGAAGACATATTTCTGGCGACATCCGGACGCCGGATATGGCGACAGCTTCAGGGGATAGGCGATGGCCTCTGACAGTCAGCCTTATAACAGTTGGGGAAATGGCGCCGCGAGTTGAAACTATTCGATATCTACGAAAAGGTGGATATCCGCCATGACATGCGCTTTTACCGACGCGCATGTCCCCAATCGCAGGCGATTGCGTAATCAAGGAGTCTGTTGACCAACACCTCCGTTATCGGAACAGGTTTTAAATCCGGAACAGCCGCGTCGGTATTCGTACGGTCAAATAAAGGGTTGTTGGAAAAATGAGAGAGGATGGCCTGCATCTGGCGCCATACCATTTGCTCGATCCTGTTGCGAGGTTGAGTAAAGGGGGAACCGATACCAGCAAGTTTAAATCCACCGACATTGAACCTGTTGCAGATAAAGTTCAGCGTCCACTGGTGTGTGGGCGGATATGGGTGGCTGAGGTGAAATATCTTCTTGTGATTGGCGGGGTTTTCTGTAATACGAACAACCGATTTGGCCAGGGAATCCACAGTAATGATATTCATGGCGCCGGACGCATCGGCCGGGATGTTGATTCCCAGGTGAAGGCGATCAGGATCGTCTGTATTGTTCATGAGCCTATCCAGAAGATACGCCGCCTGAAACAGGATATACCAACCGCCGAACGCTGTACACCTTCCAGTCTCTGAATCACCGACAATAATGGATGGCCGCAGAATGGTCGCATCTCCCACCCATATCTGTTCCGCTTCCCATTTGCTTTCTTCATAGACGTTGACGAAATCACCCCTCGGATGGTTGACTTCCTCGATCAATCGCCCTTGAACAAAGCCGCATACATAAGCTGTACTGATCAGGTGTGCATTCATGGGATGGCGATCCACCAATCTTCGAAAAGCCCTGGCGCCTTCCAGATTGGTCCTGAGAGGCTCACCGGAGGCATCCATGTGAAGTCTTGTCGAGGCTGCGTTGTGGAGCAGCGTATCCACTTCGTCAAGCCCGTCACAGTTCCGGCGCCAGTTATCCCATTGTTTGTCCGCTTCGAGGACTTCCCCTTTAACCCAGTGTAAACTATCGGAACTTCGAGGAAGACCTACGCGGTTCAAATATTGGATGGTGTCCAGCTTACGCGATTCACTCCGATAAAGCGCCCATACGCTGTGACCTCGTTCTAACAATTCCGCCAGAAGATACTCCCCCAGAAAGCCGGTGCTTCCGGTGAGTAATACTTTCATAGGCTTCATGGTCATCCTTCACATTAAAATAACGTTGATTGTTAACGCTGATGTTCTCGTAAAAAGCCGAATTTCGGACGACGTTGTAAAAAGGTCGCAGGCAAGGCGCGCAAATACTGATCATGAACAGTACTTATGGTGCGCCGCAACGACGAAAGATGCAGCGCAACGCAGCATCCGGACTTTTTACGAAGCCGTCAATTTTAATAGACCGTGTCATTTACTGCAAGGGAAAAGCCACGATGCAGGCGGATTGCTGTCAGCTTGCTTACGGCTTTTTGCCATGATAATAATATCAACATCGGGTTCGACCAATGATCATAATCATGAGGTGATAGATGACTGCCGAATGTGTAAAATCCATAATCGCTTTTGTATGGCCCCATAAAGATATTACCCCGCCAGTTGTTGAAACTGCCCGCAGTACAAAGACTTGCGCAATATTTGATCTGTCATCAATTCAGCCTGTATTGGTCCGCGCAGCGCTTTTACGGTCCGGCGCCGCATGTGGCGTCGTTGACCTCAAGATATCGCCTGCTTTTCTCGTATATCCAGGGCTGGAAAAATTTCTGGACGAGATGGGCATAAGCAGAATATGGGTGGAACTGCATCCCAATCTGATAGAGGAATATCCTGAACACTTCCTCAAACGTTTGGAAGTGTTGAGCGACCATTTTGATGTTGTCCCCGTGGTGGGGGCAATCCGTCTGATATCGGAGATCGTGGACAATCATCCCGGCATAAAAAATATCGCACTCAAGGGTAACGAAGCATCCGGATTTACCGGACCCGAGACTATATTGACGTTGTACGGTGCAATCATATCCCAGATGCAGGGCAGAAGCAAGCCGCCTGGGCTTATCGTCTGGGGAGGCATTGCAACTCCGGAAGCCGCAGCCTCCTTTTTGTCTGCTGGCGTTCGCGGGATTGTTTTTGAAAGTCTTCACTGGCTTACCGACCTCGTGTCTATAAATGACGAAGCACGCTGGCGTATATCTAATCTCCGGGCGGATCATACGGAACTGACAGGATTGAATTTCGGAGTTCCCTGCCGCATTTTTAACAAAGGCAATTCGCAGGCTGTGCGAGAGTTGAAATCCTTTGCAGGTTCTCTCTGCGGCTCGGAAATTCTGGACGAACAGCGACGACTTTTCGCGCGGAAAATCCTGGACGAGGCCATCCATCCTCTGGAGAGTTCATTCAGCCGAAAGGAACTGATACCTCTGGGGGTTGAGGCGGCCTTTGCAGCGGCCTTTGTCAGACGCTTCGGTTCTGATGCGAACAAGGCTATAGAGAACTTTATCAGTATGATTGATGCTTGCTGCGCGACGGCTGCAGACAAAGAAAAAATTTTTGTTAACAGCCCAATTGCCAGAGAAATGGGTACGAAGTATCCGTTCATCCAGGGAGCGATGTCCTGGATCACCGATGTTCCCGAATTTGCCCTGAAGGTCTTCGAAGCAGGTGGACTTCCCACGATAGCGCTTGGTCTTATGGATGGGAAAACTCTTGACGAGAAGTTCGGACGTATGTCCGAGATAATGGGAACGCGGCCCTATGCGGCCAATGTTATTACACTCCCGGAAAACCCTTATCGCGATATCCAACTGGCCTGGATCGAAGAGAAGAGGCCGAAATTCGCCGTCATTGCAGCCGGTGAGCCATCCTATGCCGTGGCGCTTAATGAGAGAGGGGTCGAAGCAGTTTACATTGCTTCTTCCGAAGAACTTTTGAAAATGGCTCTTGATGCAGGCATCCGATACATCATCTGTGAAGGATATGAGGCGGGCGGTCACGTAGGGCGACACAGCACGCTGACCCTTGCCCAGATTGTCATTGATATGAAAGAGCGGAGTCCATCCTTGTTCGAAGGACGCCGGATCATACTGGCCGGCGGAATCTGCAACCGTGAAACAGCGTTTATCGCTGCAATGTTAGGGGCAGACGCCATCCAGATGGGCACATCATATCTCACTACTGCCGAAATAGTCGAAACCGGAGCGCTGACAAGTCTCTATCAACGCATGATTCTGGAGTCTTCACCGGAAGACACCGTTGTGACGGGTGAAGGAACAGGGCTGAGAGTGCGTTCTTTGAAGACAGCGAAGATCGAAGCAATTTGTTCACTGGAACGGGAATTTGCAGCCGGGACGGAGGATGAATCTTCATTTCGAAATAAAATTGAAGCCTTGAGTGCGGGAAGCCTGTTCATTGCCGCCCACGGGATGGATAGACCGGGCGGCATGGCTTTGGATGCGCCATCCTGTCTGGCTCAGGGCCAGTTCATGAGCGGTGCGTGTGCAGGCGCACTAAGAAAAATTCGCACCATTGGCGAACTGCATCGTGAGCTTGCGGAAGCGCCTCTGTCTCTGCGCCCGCCCGTGACAGGTTCGAGCTATCGTGAACCCATATCTCGCCAGAGCAAAGAGGAGAGAATTCGAAATGCACCGGAACGAGAACGTTTTCAGGCCCATCAGCCTGCGTATGGCAAACCGAATGGAGAACGAATAGCCATTACCGGGATGAGCATCATCAACTCGCTTGGGAACAGTCCTGGGGAAGTCTGGGCGGCATCGGTAGCCATGAAAAGCGGAGTCGTCCCGGTGCCGAAGCACCGGTGGAATCATGAACTCTTCTTTCATCCGCATCCCCGTATGCCAGAGAAGACATATTGCAAGGTTGGCGCCTTTCAACATATTGAAATATCACGCAAAGATATTGACATTCCTCCTCATGATTTCAGAACAATGACGAATGCCACCCGGATCACAATGTGGCTTGCGGACAAGGCGATTGAGGAATCCGGAATTCTCGAGTCTGGAATTCCGCGAGAGCGTATCTCTGTACTGATTTCCCAAAATTCCGGGGAAGCCGCCGCCACCTTGCAGGATGTGATCATACGTGGGTCATTGACTCAAATCATGTCAGCGGTAAAAAGAGTTATCAACCTTACTCCGGAGACGGAAAAGGTCATAGAGGATGAGATTAAGGCTGGCCGTATAGCCATAGACGATACCACCCTGTTGGGGAGACTCAACTGCTCGGCCGTTGGCTTTATCTGCAACAGGTACGGTTTCATGGGGCCAGGTTTTGCAGTTTCAGCCGCATGTGCAACCGCTCTTGTAGCACTTTACAGTGCGGTTCAACTGATACGAAACGGCGTCATTGACGCTGCAATTGTGGGGGGCGCGGAAGAATTCCTGACGCCCATGCATTTTCTTGAATTTTCGGCGATTGGCGCTCTTGCCGGCCTTTCAGGAAGCGATCGGCTTGCCTGCGAGACCAGCCGTCCTTTCGACGCCGACCGGGACGGGATGGTCCTGGGCGAAGGCGGCGGAATGGTTGTGATCGAGAGAGAGTCTGTGGCCCGCCAGCGGGGGGCCGGGGTGCATGCGTACATCACGTCAATGGGGGCCAGCAACAACCATCTTGGTATGGTGGAATCATCGAGGGTTACTCAAGAAATTGCCATACGTTCCTCCCTCAAAGACACTTCTTACGGCCCCGATGGCGTGGATTTGATTGAATGCCACGCTACAAGTACTCGCCAGGGAGATTTAGAAGAGGTACAGGCGCTTCGGACATTTTTCGATTCGGGCCGCCGCACCGTGCTCACTTCATTCAAATCGCAAATTGGGCATACGCTGGGCGCTTCCGGCATAAATTCTCTTATAAGGGGTGTCATGGCGATGAAGAGCGGTGTTTTCCCACCCACTCTCAATTTCAGAAATTCTGACCCAGAGATGGGAATCAAAGGGTCGGCGCTGACGATTTATCCGATGCCGGCGGAATGGAAATCAGGAAATGGCCATCCGCGACGTTTACAGGTCAACGCCTTCGGCTTCGGAGGATCAAACTATGTGGTGCAGGTGGAGCAGGCGATGGAACATCAGGACAGTATTTTGGTGTCACCTTTCGAACAGGCGGCCTCAAAATTGGACGACTGCGATCTCTCCGCTCAGGGGATATATTTCTTCAGAACTGTGGTTGGTGAGAAGCCATGGCGTGTATCCGCTATCGCGAATTCCGAAGCGGAAGCCATTGCTCATATCCAGAGTGCCGCATCCATCGTCAACAATGGAAACATCTCTTCAAAGCGTCTGAAAGTGCTGACCAGAGAGGGCATTCACCTCGGAAGTGAGGATATGCCAATACCGCCCATCGCCTTTGTATTTCCGGGACAGGGAACTCATTATGCCGGGATGGGGTATGAACTCTATCAGGCATTTCCGGTTGTCCGTCAGTGGATGGATCGAGCGGCGGAAGCGGCGGAGTTTGATCTCTTGCAGTTGCTTTTCCACGATCGGGAAGAGAACTTGCAGAAAACCCGCTGGCAACAACCCGCTCTCTTTACCATGGAATACGCCATGGCGCAGTATCTTGTATCTCTGGGAATCCGCCCGCAAGCCCTGGCAGGTCACAGCCTGGGCGAACTGACAGCCCTTTGCCTTGCCGGGGTTTACTCATTCGAGGATGGCTTTCGTATCGTCAATATGCGGGCGATGTGTATGGACAAAGCCTGTAAAATGAATGTAGATCCCGGCGCAATGATAGCAGTGGATGCACCGATGGATATCCTTGAGAAACTACTGGGCCAGCGGAAGCGCGTGTATATAACCAACATCAATTCGCCGCATCAATCGGTGGTGGGAGGGAGTACTGAAGCGGTGAAATCAGTGGAGGCGGAACTAAAGGCGCTTGGCTGCCGAAGTACGTTACTCAGGGTCAGCATGGCGTTTCATTCCCCTGTCATGAGGTGCATTCATGACGAATTGGAAGATTTTATCGCCGGCATAGAATTCCATCCCCCTCAAATTCCCGTGATTTCCAACACCACGATGCAGCCATTCCCCGCGAATGGTTCTGAGATCAAGGCCATTGTCATGGCTCATCTGGAGTCGCCAGTACACTGGATGCAAAATGTTCGAACGCTCTGGAACGATTATGGTGTAAGGCTTTTTGTGGAGGTGGGGCCACGAGCTATTTTGAGCAATTTAATTGTGGACTCCATTGAAAAGGCGGAATGTATTCAAACCTGTCTTCCTTCGGTTGAGCCACTGATTTTCAAGACCGCACTCGCTCAGCTTTTTGTGACGGGCAATCTCCCGGTGCATGGCCCGGTCAGGCTTATCGGAATGGGCGCGCTCCCAGGTGTTCCTGTAACGCCCGCTCCCGAAGTTTTACCCATGATTTCGAAGAGCGCGGCAAATCCGCAGCACATGATTCAGACCACGGATAACCCTGTCGCCAGGCCGGAAAAACCGGACTGTACAGAGGCTGTTATTCGGATAATCATGGACGCTACGGGTTACGATAGAGATGAAATCGGTCCGGAAATGGATTTAAGAGATGACCTCTCGATACGTTCCAGTCGGTTACCTGTCATCATGGATGCTGTGGAGAATTACTTCGGGATCAAGATCGAGCTTAAAGATTTCGTGGATGTGCGGACGGTAAAAGATATTTCCGATCGGATTGCCGATGTGGTGACTCAATCACAGGAAAAGAGGCCGTCATTCAGCGATGATGCAAGTTCTCGCATTTCGGAGGGACAGTCCTCACCCGAGATTTCCAGAGAAAGACAGAATATATGCAGGCTGATCTTCCGGGAAACGCCGATTGACGCAGGTCCTGTGCAGTTGATTGAGCTGAGCCCCTTTGAATCGGTGGCTATCTTCTCGACTGTCAGCGGGACAGCGCTCAGCAAAAGTACTGGAGATATCTTCCGCAGGGATTATGGGGCCAATATCATTCCATTGACCATTGTAAAAGATAAAATGGGTCAAGAAACGAATGAATTTGATCTTCGGGCTGATGAAGGAGCTTCCATGGCTGCTGAGCATCTTCATCAAATCAATGCTCTTGCGGGGATGGTATTGATTGTGGATGATGCGCCCGAAACCAAAGAACTGAGCATGGAGGATGTTGCTCATCTTCTCAAGGGCTTCTTCTCCTCGTTAAAAGCATTTCTGGAATCGCCTGCCAAGAAGTTCGTTCTTTTACTGCATAAAACCGATTCGGCAGAAGGAGCGGGGCGGCTGTTGGCCGAAGGTTTACTCGGAATATTTCTGAGTGCCGCCCAGGAGTTTGAGGCTGTGCAATTCCGTACGGTAAAAATCCACAGGAACAGCGAAGTGAGAGATGCTGTGCGTGGGGCGTTGAATCGGGGGCAGAAAATTATTGAGACTGTTTTTCGGGATGGTGAGACGTTCTCGTGCATTGGCGTTCGGGCTCAATCGGTCTTTCAGGAATCCGAAGATTTGGAACTGGGTGCGGAAGATGTCGTGGTCTTTTCCGGAGGAGGTAGTGGGATAACGTCCTTTCTTGCGCGCAGCCTCGTTCCTTTTGGGTGCAGGATGGTCTTCCTGGGAAGATCGGAAGTTTGCAGCAACCTGGTCGGATCGCGTAATCCAAACCTGTCCTGTCCCGAATGTGCGAAAAAGGTTCTGAAAACTTCCAGAGAAACTGAAATAGCCCGGACTGTCGAAGAACTACGGTTGACAGGTACAGAAGTGACTTACGTTAAGTGTGATGTGACCGATCGCAAGGAAGTGGAAACTGTCGTGCGAGAGATTATCAATCGCTATGGAAAAATTGACGGCATCGTACATGGCGCAGGCATTCTGCGGGATAATTGGGTGAGGCAAATGACCTCCGGAGAATTCGCAGCGGTCATGAACGTCAAGTTTTTGGGCGCTTGGAATCTCCACGCTGCAGCCGAAAAGCATGGCTTAAAATTTTTTGTCTGTCTTTCGTCAGTTGCCTCTATACAAGGGAATCCGGGGCAGGCAAATTATGCGGCCGGAAACAGACTGATGTCGGCATTGATGGCGCAGTTACGCGATCGGAATCAGACGGTACGCTTCAAAGCGCTTATGCTGCCCCCCATTAGCGGGGCGGGGATGGCCGAAAATCCGGATGTCAAAGCACTGATGACACGGATGAAAGCTGGCTATATCCATGCCGATGAACTTGCCGTCCTCTTCTGTCGCGAGCTTTTTGTTGCGCCTCCGGGTGACGTGTGGGTACTGTTTATGCGATCCCTTCCCGACTTGAATACGGTGCTACTGGATGCAGGAGGAAAAGACGATCCAGCTTTAGAAAAAATAGAGGCAGGCACAGTCGAGTTCGGGAACGAAAAGATACCGATGATCGAAACTGTCTTGCAGATTGATTTGCTGAATGGGAGTCTTCAGGCTTCTCGGTCTATCAGGCCGGATAAAGATTTGTGGATTCAGGATCATAAACCGTTCAAGTTCCTGAAGCACCCATTGGTATCTGCGATTATGGTGGTTGAGATATTCGTGGAGGCAGCGCGCATATTATATCCTTACCTCAAGGTTCGAGGTATCCGAGACATCCGGTTCCTGGATATGATTGATTGCCCGCCGGAAGTCAGAAGACCGCTGGTAATTTTATGCCGCCGCATTTTCACATCCTCTGGTGAGATGGTATGTGAAGTTTCCATTGCAAGCGGGGAAGGTTCCTCTTCAGAACGGACTGAACGCATGCACACAAACTACAATGCCCACGTAATTCTCAGCGGATCCCCATTCTTAAAACCTGAGGATATTCCCGGTTTTCCTGTGAGATTGGACGAATTGGACAGCAGGCCTATGGATTGTTCCGAGGTGATACAGTGGTATCATGACCGCAGTGATTTGCTTGGCAGGTATCGAGTGATCGAAAATTTGAACGGAACGTCATCCCGGTCTGTTCGTGGCGAAATGATCTATCGTGAAATCGGTGATTTTGCAGTTCCCTGGCGAACTCAGTATCAATATTCTCCTTATCTCCTTGAGGCTCTCATACAAGTGATGAATTTTTATACCAGAATGAGAAACTTGTCTGAGGACCGATCCATGATTCCATATAGAATTGGAGATGTCCAGTTCATGAGAAAGTGTTCAGACGGTGAAAAAATCACCATCGAGGCTCGAATGCAGGAGCAAAATGAAGAGGGAATAAGTTGGAACGCCCGGGCTCTGGATAAAAACGGGAAAGTTGTGATGCAGGCTAAAAACGTTATAATGCGCTGGTTTTCCAAATGATCAATGTTTCATCCCCGATGGCCGTGAGTGTCTTTGATGCAACAAGCATTTCTCTGAAAAATGACCGTCAGGATCGCTTGATCCATCAATATTCCGGAACTGGCATCGGAGCGGGCCGTCCGATGCCCCGTGGATTCCGGGCAAATCCGGAGATGATACGGCGGACGGGGCCCCTTGCCGTGGAATTCTTATACCAGAATTCAGTGATGTTATGCGCCTGTTTCAGACCGCACCTGACCAGCTCAAAAAGAAATCGGCGCAATTGGGCCAAGCATGAGGCAATATCATATCTTTGGGGGTTTATTGCAGAGATGTTTGATGAAATTTTCAACGGACATGCTGCAGATGTTTCAGAAACAGAAATAATTTCAGACAGGCTGGGCAAACCGCATCTTCTGATCGGCGCCTCTGAGGAACTGGATGTAAGCTTTTCATATGAAGGACGCACGATGTGGACAGCAGTTTGCCGGGCAGGGGGCGGCATCGGAATTGACGCTGCGCAATCTTCCTCATTTCCAGACGACTACCCGTTTCACCGAGCTTTTCAGGAGGGGGAACTTGAGATTGGATTCAAAACAGGAGAAGCCGCGGCCATGATCTGGTCAGCCAAGGAAGCCGTTGTGAAAGCGCTGGGGTTTGGATTTCATTTTGTTGATCCGTTGCATCTGCGGGTGGAACCATGCTTTTTGTGTCACGGAGGGGGTGTGCTGAAAGTTTATTTCACGCATCGGACGCTGGAAGCGTTGTGCATCAAGGTTGAAAATCCCGTTTACTTACGAATTTTACGACATGGAGGAATGTGGATTTCCGTGGCCACGATCAATAAAGGTTAAGCCTATTTCTGTGTGCAGCCCGTTTTTGTCGGCCACGATATATTTGTATTGACAACTTTACCAATTCATGGCATGGTAGCGACCATAAGAATGTTGAAATCACCATGGTTATCAGGCGACAAGGCGCATAGACAATGCTCAACCCACAATCTCCCATACCGCTGTACCGGCAACTGGCGGACATCCTCATCGCCGGCATACGCTCCGGGGCCTACCCGCCGGATTCTCGGATTCCGTCGGAACATGTGCTGGCAGCCACTTACGGCATCGGCAGGCCGACCGCCAGGCAGGCCGTTGATTTTCTGGTGCGCAGGCGGCTTCTGACCCGAAGGCGCGGCGCCGGAACATTTGTGCGGGCGGATTCAACGGACATTGATCTGTTTTCGTTAGCGGGCACCACGTCGGCATTTCACAAAAAAGGGCTGGATGTTCAAACGCATCTGCTTGAAACGACAAGGCTCTCCGTCGCGGCTTCGGATCCGGACAATCCTTTCTCAGGCAAATCCGCTTATACGATCTCCCGGCTGGTCAGCATCGAGAACACGCCGGTTCTCATGGAAGACACCTATCTGGACGCCACGATCTTCACGGGCATTGACGCCGTGAATCTGGAAAATCAATCGCTTTCGAGAATCATTGATGAACGCTATTTTATGCGGCCTGTCCGCGGAACCCAGCATTTCAGCATCGGATATGCCGAAGGCGCGGCCGCGCTTCATCTGAACGTATCCATCGCCACGCCCATTCTTGTGGTGAAGCGCCGCCTTCATTTTCCGAATGCGGACAACGCCATTTACGCCGTGCTGTACTGCCGGACGGACCGTTTCGTGTTTTCCCAGACGATTTCGCTGCCGTCCGGAGAGGACGCATGACGATATTGCCATCAGAAGGAGAAACACACATGATTGACAGGGGTTATTACAACGGATTCGGCGGCGCTTTCATCCCGGAAATTCTGGTCGCCACCTTCGACGAACTGGAGGAAACCTTCCGGAAGGCCAAAAACGATCCCGCTTTCTGGCGGGAATACGCCGCCCTGATGTCCAATTATTCATGCAGGCCGACGCCGCTCACGTTTGCGGAAAATCTCACCCGGCATTTCGGAGGCTCCCGGATTTATATCAAGCGCGAAGACCTGAACCACACCGGCGCGCACAAGGCCAACAACGTCATGGGGCAGGGGCTTTTAGTGCGGCGCATGGGCAAAACCCGCGTCATCGCCGAAACAGGTGCGGGGCAGCACGGGGTCGCCACCGCCACCATGGCCGCCAAATTCGGCTTTCAGTGCACGATCTACATGGGCGAGGTGGATGTGGAAAGACAGCGCCCCAACGTCTTCTGGATGGAACGGCTGGGCGCTGAAGTCGTGCCAGTCCGTGAAGGCTCCCGCATTCTGAAAGACGCCATCAACGAAGCGTTTCGTGACTGGGTCGCCAATATGGACAGCACCCACTATGTGCTGGGAACCGCCTGCGGCCCGCACCCGTTTCCGGAGATGGTTTCTTACTTTCAGTCCATTATCGGCCAGGAAGCCCGCCGGCAGATTCTGGAGCTGGAACATAAACTTCCTGCGCGGGTGTATGCCTGCGTGGGCGGAGGCTCCAATGCGCTCGGAATTTTCAGTGGATTTATGAAAGACCCGGTGGAGCTGGTCGGCGTCGAAGCCGGCGGCAGGGGTCTCGATACCGGTCAGCACGCTTCCCGCCTGTGCGCAAAAGACGCCAGCGTCGGCGTGGCCCAGGGGTATAAAACCTATTTTCTTCAGGATGCGGACGGCCAGATGCGGGAAACCCACAGCGTCGCCGCAGGGCTCGATTATATCGGGGTGTCGCCCATTCTGGCGCAGCTCAAGGAATCCGGACGGGTGCGCTTTGAAGCCGCCACCGACGCCGAAGTGGTCGAAGCCCTGTCGCTGACGATCCGTACGGAAGGCGTGATTCCGGCGCTGGAATCCTCTCACGCCTTCGCCCAGGCGTTCCGGGAGGCGCCCCGGATGTCTTCCGAAGACTGTATCATCATCAATCAGTCCGGCAGGGGCGACAAGGACATCTTCACCATCGCCGATGCGTTCGGTGATCCCAAATGGCAGGAGTTTATCATTGGGAAGGCGGGAAAATATCATGCTTGAAACTTATCTGAAAAACCGATTGAAAGAACGGCGGATACTGCTCATGACGCATATTGTCATGGGCTATCCATCCTTTGACGATTCACACAAACTCATTGAAACCATGGTGGCGGCGGGCGTTGACCTGATGGAGCTCCAGATCCCGTTTTCGGAACCTGTGGCCGACGGCCCCGTCATTCTTCACGCCAACCAGAAGGCGCTTTCCGCCGGCGCCACCGTTCAGAAATGCCTGGAATTGGCGAAGACCGCGGCGGCATCTTTTAACATACCGTTTTTGTTTATGAGTTATTACAACATCCTTTTCAAATACGGTGTGGAGCGATTCGCCGGTGAAATGGCCGGCCGCGGTCTGCACGGCGCCATCGTTCCGGATCTGCCTCCGGAAGAGGGAAGCGACTACCTGAACGCCATGCGTACGCACCGCCTGTCACCGATCTTCATTTTTTCACCCACCACGTCGGATGCCCGCATGAAAATGCTCGCCTCACACGCCCGGGGATTTGTTTACTGTGTGGCCAGAAAGGGTGTCACAGGTTTAGACACCCGCTTTTCCGGGCAACTGGAAACTTACCTGGAGCGGTGCCGACAGGCGACATCGCTGCCACTGGCGCTGGGATTCGGCGTGAAAGACAGGACTGACATTGATTTTCTGAAAGGCAAGGCCGATATCGCCGTCATCGGAACACAAACCATCCGGCTGATGGAACAGCGCGGCGTTGCGGCCGTCGGAGATTTCATCGCAGGGCTTCGGTAACTACCAGATGTGATGGCGGATCACTTCCACCGCCGGGATGTTGGATAATTATGATTCATCGCAGGTGAATTTCTGTGTGGCATTGGATATAAAATACCCTTTTCCCTGACAATATAAAGCCATTTCACCTCTAACGGCGATACGTCGGCGCTATATCCGGCGAGGGTGGCGTTTTTATGGCATGGGAATTGCTGTTTGAGGCGCAGATCAATTTAAAAGTTCTGACGGCTTCACCTGAAAATCATTATCAGTATATAACCAGACGCCATAAAGAGGTTGATTGTGAGTGATGAAAACCTTACCAGGGAGCAGCTCCTTACAGAGATAGCTACATTACGCATCCGGGTGGAAACCCTTGAAGCCCGGTGCATCCGCGCAGAAGAAGCGGCAAGGCATCATCATGATAGGAAATATCAGATGCTGTTTCGTTCCACGCCTGTCGCTCTCATCGAACGGGATGCGTCCCGGCTCAAGGACTACCTTGACCATCTGCAACGCTCAGGAATTACCGATCTCAGCGCATATTTTCGAAACAATCCACCGGAGGTGACGCATTGCATGGGCATGATCCGGACCATCGAGTTTAACGACGCCTTTCTGCATCTGATGGAAATCGGCGCCAGAGATGAGGTGAAGGATGATTTTTCGGTCTTCATGAACCCGAAAGAGTTTCACCGCATCGGAATTGAAATTCTTCCCATGATTGCAGAACACAAAACTTCCCGGGAAAGAGAAATAACCATTCTGACCGGAAAGGGAAATAAAAGAAGCGTGCTGATCCAGACGCTGATTGCTTCGGGCAACGAAAACAGCCTGGAGCATATTGTCATCGCCATGGTGGACATCACCCGGCGAAAGGAAGCCGAGGAATCCCTGCTGATCAGTGAACGGAAATTTCGCGAACAGGCGGTGCGCGACGATCTGACGGGGCTGTATAACCGGCGGCACCTGTATCGTTCTTTGGCCGAACAGGTTGAAAACAGCAAGATATCCCAGTCTCCCTTATCGGTCATTTTCATGGATCTCGACAATTTTAAAAGCGTGGTGGACACGCACGGCCACCTGAACGGAAGCCGCGCCATCCGGGAAGTCGGCAGCGTCATTCAAGATACGATATCCTCCCCTGCCTACGCAGTTGCCTATGCCGGAGACGAGTTTGTCATCGTTCTTCCGGATTTCGATCAGGGGCGGGCCGTCAAAAAGGCGCTGCATCTTCAATCCCATATCGAAAACACGGTTTATCTGAAAAAATACGGTCTTCGGGTAAAACTTCAGGCGAGTTACGGCATTGCTGTTTTCCCGGAAGATGCTGCGGATCTGACCGGTCTTCTCGCATCGGCGGACCGGGCGCTGTTCATGGTGAAAGGGAAAGAAAAAGGCGCCATCGGGCTTGCCGGCGCGTTCACCGCCGACACAATCGCTGGAAACACTTGCCGGGTTCGCGGTGTCAATGATATAAACGGCGCAGATATTCCGACGAAAGATCGGGAATCAACCTTTTCTTTGATTATGGAGGCGCTATGAGTGAAGAAACATCCGATTTCTGGCAAACCCATTCTCTGAAATACCTGGAGATGGCGTTTAAAACCGATCATTGTGAAGTACTGTCCCATCCGGACGGCTATGGCAAAAAGACTGGAGATTGCGGGGATACCATTGAAATATTCTTGAAGACCAGCGGGGAGATTCTTGACACCGTTTCGTTTCATACCACCGGTTGCATGAACACCACCGCCTGCGCCAACACGGTGGCCTTTCTTGCCGAGGGCCAACCAATCGCCAACGCGTGGGAAATCACGCCTGAAGCCATCGCGGCCTATCTTGAAACCCTTCCGGAAGATCATTTTCACTGCGCCGAGCTGGCCGCCGGCGCGCTATATCTGGCGCTGTCCAACAGCAACGAACTTCAGCGTTCGCCCTGGAAAAAGGCGTATCAGACGCACTGATGCGTGGCGGGCAATCATGTCCCTTTCTCCGCCGGTATCCCGGATAAAATCAAATCTGCGCCGTCTCCATCACGGAAAACGGCGCAGCAAGACCTCCCGCAAAGTCGTCAAAATTACATTTTTTTGACATTCTTCCATAATAGCCCTTGATTTTCATTCGAACAACCGCTATCAGTCCAATAGAGCCTTTTGGAATTATCGTGTTTTTTGGTTGTATGATGATTTGATGAGGCGGCTGTTTTTATGACGCGTCCCGACATATGGGGCGACATTTGCGATGGATTATTCTGAGGAGGCTTACATGGAACCAACCATCATCAGGACAGACCGTTTAAAGCCAAAGCCGGATGAAACCAAGCTCGGTTTCGGCACGCTTTTTACGGATTACATGTTGAACATGGACTATAACCCGGACAAGGGGTGGCATAATGCCCGCGTCGAACCCTACGGACCCATTCCGATGGATCCCTCCACCATGGTTCTTCATTACGGACAGGCTGTTTTCGAAGGGCTGAAAGCCTACAGGACGGATTCCGGCGATATTCAGTTGTTTCGACCCCGGGCCAATTTCAAACGGCTGAACCGCTCCTCGCATTTACTCTGCATTCCGGAAATAGATGAAACCGCTGCGCTCGAAAGTCTGAAAACGTTGCTTCGCGTCGAGAAAGACTGGGTGCCCCATGTATCGGGAACGTCGTTATATATTCGTCCGACCATCGTGGCGACCGATCCATTTCTGGGCGTTCGGGCCTCGAACACGTATCGGTATTTTGTGATTTTGTCTCCGGTGGGGGCCTATTATGCGGCGGGTTTCAATCCGGTCAAAATTTGGGTGACCCGCGGCCATGTGCGTGCGGTGCGCGGCGGATTGGGAGAAGCCAAGACACCGGCCAACTATGCGGCAAGCCTGTACGCCGCCGATGTCGCCCATAAAAAAGGATATACCCAGGTGTTGTGGCTGGATGGCGTCGAACAAAAATACATCGAAGAGGTCGGCGCCATGAACATCTTTTTCGTGATTGACGGCGAAGTGGTCACGCCGGCGCTGAACGGCAGCATCCTGCCGGGTATTACACGAGATTCCGTTCTGGCGCTTTCCAGAGCCTGGGGGCTTAAAACCAGCGAACGCAGGATCAGCATTGATGAGGTCATGGCGGCTCACGCTTCCGGAAAACTTCAGGAAATTTTTGGTTCTGGAACCGCCGCTGTCATATCTCCGGTCGGCGAACTCAAATACGAAGAGCAGGTCATTGCGGTGGGCGATGGAACTGTCGGCCCCATCGCCAATCGGCTGTATCATCATCTGACCGATATTCAGTACGGAAAAGCACCGGATACGATGGGCTGGATCGAGCGGGTATAACATCTCCGTCTCATGATGTATTTTGCCGGGGAGGCGCGTCCCCGGCTGCGCCAGGTTACCGATTTCCGAGGAGTGCTTTCTGATGTTGAATGCCGAATCTGATCATCTTGCCGCATTTATTGCCAAAATGACATCCGCCGGGCTTCAGCCGGTCGTGATGGATACATTTGCCTGGTATTACCATAAAGTTGTCACCGGAGAGAAGGGGTTCATCTATAACCGGGATATTCGTCCGGTGGAGACCCAGGATATTGCCGATAGCGCAACGTTTGCACCTTATGCCGATATGGGCGAAAAAATGATGCCCCAGGCCGTCATGATTGTTCTGAACGGCGGTCTGGGCACCAGTATGGGGCTTACTGGCGCCAAATCTCTCTTGCCCGCCCGAAACGGCAAAACCTTTCTCGAAATTATTGTGCGTCAGGCCGGGCGTCAGCATGTGAGGCTGGCGTTCATGAACAGTTTCAACACCCATGCGGAAACCGTGGAAGCGCTCAAGCGCCTTCATCCCGAACCATTTCCGCTGATTTTCGTTCAAAACAAGTTTCCCAAAATACTGCGAAGCGATTTTTCTCCCGCCAGTTGGCCCCGTCAGCCCGATCTGGAATGGAATCCGCCAGGGCATGGCGATATCTATACGGCGCTCTACACATCCGGAATTCTGGAGCAGTTGCTGGCAGACGGCATTCAGTATGCCTTTATCGCCAATTCAGACAATTTGGGCGCAACACTGGATCCATCTCTGTTGGGGTATTTTGCAGAAAAATCGCTGCCCTTCATGATGGAAGTCTCTATCCGGAAACCGGTGGATATCAAAGGAGGACATCTGGCGGTCCATAAAAATGGACACCTGATACTGCGGGAAGCCGCACAGTGTACCGAAGATGAAATTGGCGTCAGCAGGGATATCACCCGATACCGTTATTTCAACACCAACAATATCTGGATTAACCTGAAACGGTTAAAGGCCGTGTTTGACCGGCATGGCGTCATTCATCTGCCCATGATTCTGAATCCTAAAACGTTGGATCCAAGGGATTGCAGCAGCCCCGGCGTCTATCAGATCGAAACCGCGATGGGGTCGGCCATCTCTCTGGTCGAAGGCGCTACCGCGGTCGTGGTGCCCCGGTCTCGCTTTTATCCGGTCAAAAAATGCAATGAACTTCTCGTCATACGCTCCGACCGTTTTATGTATTCCGATCAGAACGGGTTAGCGGCCAACCCGAAACGGCGCGGAACGCAGATCGAGGTTGATCTGGATCCCCAATATTACACCCTGATTGATGCGTTTGACGCACGGTTTCCGTTCGGGCCTCCGTCACTGGCCGCGTGTGAATCTTTGAGGGTCTCTGGCAATGTGTTTTTCGGAAAGAATATCATCCTGAAGGGCGATGTCGTCATCCAACACGCTGGAGATATTCCCGGATATGTACCTGACAACGAGGTTGTCGAGGGAACGCTGTGCATTTGACAATATGAGCGTTCAGACGGGTTTTCTGAAAAGGACGATGTCTGAACGCGTGTCTTTTGAAACATCGCCATGCGCCGGAGATGGGATGTGAAGGGACCTGTCCGAGATTGTCAGGGAAAATTGCAGGTGTCCACTGTCATTTCCTGTATCTTGATGACGACCAGGGTTACATCGTCTTCCGCTTGGGATGACTGACGAAACCGGTCCGCCGCTGTCAAAATGTGGCCCAGAATCTGCGTCGCCGGGGCCTCCTGAAAATTTCGCAGCGTTGCCTTCAAACGTCCTTTTCCGAACATTTCTCCATCCGGATTGTGGGTTTCCCATATGCCGTCCGTGCCGATGACCAGTATCTGACCCGGCGTTATCTCGCGTTCATACGGAACATAAGCGGCGCTGTCAAAAACGCCTAACGCCATGCCGACGCCCTTCAGTTCGTGGACTTCTCCGGAATCCGGATCTAACAGAAACGCGGGATCATGACCGGCGTTTACCCATCGCAAGCGTAACTCGGAGCGATCCACCTCCGCGTAAAACAGCGTCATGAAGCGTCCGGAATCCTCGACATCCCGGCACAACTGACGGTTGACATCCGAAATTGTTTGGGAGACGTCGTCGGACATCGAAGAGCGCATCCGCAGCAGCGCCCGCGCCGTCGTCATAATCAGCGCCGAGGGAATGCCATGATCCGAAACATCTCCGACCACCACGCTGAAGCGGTCTGGACAGGACAGATCCGGCACATACACATCGAAGAAATCGCCCCCCGTTTCATCACAATAGTGACATGCGCCGGCGATATCAATGCCTTGAATCCGGGGGATTTCACGCGGCAGGAGGTTCTGCTGCACTTCCATGGCCATGTTGAGAGACTGCCGGATGCGGTAGCGCTCCCTGAGAACCTCCATCATTTTGTTGAAATTTTCGGCCATCAGACCGAGTTCGTCGTTGGAACGCACCAGCACCGATACGGTCAGATCGCCATGTTCGACACGGTTCATGGCGTTTTCCATTTCCTGAATCGGATCCACGATGCTGAGAGCGAAATGCCGCGACAACACGATGGACCCCGATATTCCGATGACCGCCAGAAACAGGGTCAGGCTGAACATTTCATGCACGACGTTCTGAGAGTTCGACAGCACCATCGTGGTTGCTTTGTGGTAAAAAATATGCGCCATCACCCCCAGTGGCAGGACGCTGGTCAGAAAAAAGGTGATGAGCATGCGCGCCCGCAGTTTCAGGTGATAGGCGCCTGGTGTTTTCACCATGTCGCCACTGGTGAAAAAATACGGGCGCAGTCTCCGGCACAGCGTTTCCATGACAAAAAGGATAATGGCCGCCGTCGCAACGCCAGAGAGAAAGGTGCCGCTCAATACCCGAAATGCCTGATCCAGCGCCATATCCGTCACCTTCGAGAGAGGGGTTTCTTTCGGGTATTCCGTCAAATGCCACAGGGCCATCAGCACGGAAGCCGTCGTCCACATCATCAGGGTGATACCCGCGGAAATATACGGCAGGTTCAATATTCGGAGCTGGGCGCTGCGCCGCATGGCATCCGGGACATCCAGGCCACTCTGGAGGCGGTTGATATATGCCATGAGGGTTTTTTCCCAGTGAAACTGAAATCTGAGACCGATTGCGATGAGTATGACCGCAACGACCGTCGGAACGATGAACGCTTCGCCCAGCGAAATGGAAACCCCCGCCGGCACAAAATAATTGAAATAAAAAATGCACACCGCAGCACCGATGGCGTTGGCCATAACGTGGAGCATACCGAAGCTGCGCCAGTCGCATTTTGTCAGCGCCGGCAATCTGATCTGAAGAACGGAAGCATTATCTGTCATAAGTCCCTATGTAGCACATGTTGCCTGTAACGACAACATCGAGCGGTTGACTTTTGCGGTAAAATCTGCATGAATAGCCCGTCTGAAATTCGATTTTTCACGAAAACCTCATGATTACGCCTGTTATGCCAGGATCGCCACTATTGATGAAACCATCAGAGAACATCACCATACTGGGAACGTTGCCGCCGCTGCGGGGGCTTAGCGGCTATTGCCGTGAATTCACGCTTGCAATGGCCGATACCCGGCGGGTCGAATTTCTTTCATTCAAAAGCCTTTATCCATCGGCATTATATCCGGGGGGAGGATTGAGAGAGGATGACACCTTTCCGCCTGCGGCGCATGGCAATCTGACAGTGCGA
>JAJYBO010000227.1:3980-4869 GCA_021778975.1 Deltaproteobacteria bacterium | reverse complement strand
CCGACTGACCCATACCCTGGAAGTGGCGCAAATCGCCAGAAACATCTCTCGGGCGATGCTGTTGAATGAAGATCTGACCGAGGCCATCGCTCTGGGACATGACCTGGGGCATCCGCCTTTTGGACACAGTGGCGAAAGAACGCTTCAGGAAATATATTCCAAAGACTTTTATCACAATGAGCAAAGCGTTCGAGTTGTGGAAGTTCTTGAAAACAATGGAAAAGGGTTGAATTTAACTCGAGAGGTCAGAGACGGAATCCTGAAGCATTCGAAGGGATTCGGTAAGGTCATTCCCGACGACCCCTCCGAACTGCCCTGCACGTATGAAGGCCGGGTTGTCCGGATATCCGATATCATGGCGTATCTGAATCATGATCTGGACGACGCCATCCGCAGCGGTGTTATCAATGTGGATCAGGTTCCGGAGTCTTGCTGTCGTATCCTCGGACAGACGCACTCCCAGCGCGCCACCACCATGATCCGGGATCTGGTTTTTTCCAGCGAGGTCCGAGATGGCGACCTGATTCTCAAAATGAGCGATGAGGCCAGCGCCGCGATGAGTACGCTGCGGTCGTTTCTGTACGACAACGTTTACCGGTCGCCCCGGGTACACAAGGAATTCGTGAAGGCCAAAAAGATTCTGTCCGAACTCTACGCCTGTTTTCTGGAGCAACCGGACGCCTTCAGAAAAGAACTCGCGTCGGTGGAGATGTCCTGGTTCAACTACAACGATCTGTCGCATGAACGGTCGGTATGCGATTTTATCGCCAGCATGACGGATCGCTGTGCGCTGAATCTTTATGAGAAAATATTTTTTCCATCACCGCTGGTCTGAATCCGGAGTCCGGAAACGTACTCTCATACAAAGTCGTCAAACGTGAATATGAGC
>JAJYBO010000227.1:0-3970 GCA_021778975.1 Deltaproteobacteria bacterium | reverse complement strand
GCAGGCAAGGCGCGCAAATCCTGAGGAGTGAAGCGTACTTATGGTACGCCGCAACGACGAAGGATGCAGCGCAACGCAGCATCCGGACTTTTTACGAAGCCGTTAAACGTGAATATGAGCGCAAGATACCCGCAGCGCTCTGAAAGGTTATGGCTTGAAGATGGTTGACGCGAATGTCGCCGGTTTTGAAACATATGCGTCCTTTTTGGATCGTCTGTCTGCTTTGTTTCAAAAAATGGATGAGCGCTATGCCGCCACCGCGGCGTATTACGGATTTGTCTGCGCCGGCTGTACGGAAAGCTGCTGTGAAACCCGGTTTTATCATCACACCCTGCTGGAATTGATGTATCTGCACAGGGGGCTGCAAACACTGGAACCGGAAGCCCGACGTATCGTCTGTGATTGCGCGCAAAAAACGGCTCGCACCGTCCATTCGTCTGCCGGTCGTGTGATGTGTTCGTTGAATCAGGACGGACAGTGCCTCCTGTATGCGTATCGGCCCATGATATGTCGTCTTCACGGCATTCCCCATGAGCTGCGCCACCCTGTCAAAGGCGTCATCCGAAGCCCTGGCTGTCACGAATTCGAGGCGCATCACGTTCAAAAACCATATGCGCCCTTTGATCGCACCCCTTTATATCGGGAACTCGCGCAACTCGAATCATCCCTGCGTCAGGAAACCGGTTTCCGCGAAAAAATAAAAATGACCATTCCGGAAATGATTATCCACAACTGACGGCTTCGTAAAAAGTCCGGATTTGCGCGCCTTGTCCGCGAGCTTTTTACGAGAGCATCACGACTCCAAAAAGGAGGAGATTGAATGACACCTGTAGCATGGCTTGTTTTTATCGTAGCGGCGCTTCTGGAGGTCGGCGGTGACGCCATGATTCGAAAGGGGCTGAACAAAACAAGCCTTTTTCTGATTGTTGCCGGATTTTTGATTCTGGGCTGTTACGGCATGACCGTCAATATCGTCAAATGGGATTTTTCAAAACTGCTGGGGGTCTATGTCGCGGTTTTTGCGCTCATCAGCGTCCTGTTCGGCGCGCTGATATTCCATGAATCCGTTTCCATTTCCACATGGGCGGGGCTGGCGATCATCATCATCGGCGGTATGGTCATCCAGTTCGGTGGCGCGTCCTGAAAAAGCACCACGCCAACAGACAAATTTGATGCCACCGTAAAAAGTCGAATTTCGGACGGCTTTGTAAGAATTTCGCAGGCAAGGCGCGTAAATTCTGAGGAGTGAGGCGTACTTAATATACGTCGCAACAACGAAGGATGCAGCGCAACGCAGAATCCGGACTTTTTACAAAGCCGTCAAATTTTACATCTGCATCCGGAGATATCCTCCCGATACCACCGCCCATATCAGAACACCTGCCGTCACGACGACGCACCCGGCGCCCAGGACCCGATGCCACCGGTTTTCCGGAGATTTTTCCTGGTATCCCAGGATCGCCGCGCATACCGCTCCGGCAACACCGCCGCCGGCATGTCCCCAGTTATCAATGCCCGGCGCCAGAAATCCGAATACGGCCAGACAAATCGCCCAGTTTGCCATCGCACCGAAAATCATTCGACCATAAGCGTCATTGCGGCGTTTTCCGTAATAGAGAGCGGCGCCCATCAACCCGCAGATGGCCGCCGAGGCCCCGATGGTCAATGATACGCCAGCCATATACGAGGTCCAGAAACCGACAACGCCACTGACAAAATAGATGATGATCATTCGCCATCCGCCAAATTGCCGGATAATCAGCGGCGCAATCTGATAAAAAGCCATCATGTTGAAAAAAATGTGAAGAATGCTGCCATGCAGAAAATTGGCGGCGATCAGCGTCCACCACCTGCCGAAACGATCTATGGGAAGGGTTCCGGTGGCGCCCAGAAGCAGAAGACTCTGGGTTTTCGGAGAAAGAAATGTCAACGGGTTCAGAGAAATACCCATCTTCATCGGGTCAAACAGAAGCGACAGGATAAACATGCCGATATTCGCATAAAGAATAGAGGGAATAATCCACGCTTCGTACCGGCTGCGGTCATGGGGCGATTCATCCATCAGCATAAACATTTATGACGCAGGTTTGTCATCTCCTTATATAACAACATGATATAATGGTATTTACTGCTTTCTGGACTTCAATCTCCGTTCCCTGTTCTCTTTGAACGACACCCGGCCATTGACAGCGCCAATACCTTGCAAATACGAATAAAAGCCATTATGATGCGCTCATTTTCATACGGGCGCTTACGATAAGGCATACATGTCGGGCCGTCAACAGAAAGTCCGCATCGCGCCGTCGCGGGACATCGAAAGTCTTTCCCGCAAAAAATCTGGCGCTTCACTGCGTTGCTATATCGCAGGAATCCATCATTACAGGAGATACAGCATTGGAATATGCAGCCACCATTACCGGAACCGGCTCGGCCTTTCCGGAACACCGCGTCACCAACCACGACATTGCCGACAGGCTGGCCGCCTCAAACATCGAGACCAGCGATGTCTGGATACGGGAACGCACCGGCATTGCCGAAAGACGGTTTTCAACGCCAGGAAATTCGGATGAGTACAACTCGTCCCTGGGCCTTGCCGCGGCTCAAAAAGCACTCGAAATGGCAGGCAAAGCCCCGGAGGATATTGATCAGATCATTTATTCCACCTGCACGCCGGACACCATAATTCCCTCGACCGCCTGCTGGCTTCAATACAAATTGGGCGCCGTCCGGGCATGGGGAATGGATCTGAATGCCGCGTGTTCCGGTTTTATTTATGGGCTGACCATTGCAGATCAGTTCATCCGAACCAACCAGGTTAAAACCTGTCTCGTTGTCGGAGCGGAAATACTCAGTTCGATCATCAACTGGCAAGATCGCTCCTCCTGCATCCTGTTCGGAGACGGCGCGGGCGCCGCCATTGTGGAAAGCGCCCCTTCGGAATTTCCGCACCGCATTCTTTCCAGTCATCTGCTATCCGACGGAAGTCTGTGGGAATTGCTGCACGTTCCCGCTGGTGGTTCCGCACAGGCGGCTACCCCCGACATCATGGCGCAGAATCTGAACAAGATTCACATGAACGGCAGAGAAATTTTCAAGATCGCCGTCCGAACCCTCACCAGCTTCGCCATGACCGCTCTGGAAAAAAACGGTATGACCGTTGACATGCTCGACTGGTTCATTCCCCATCAGGCCAATTACCGTATTATCGAAGCCGTCGCCAAACGTCTGGAACTGCCGATGGAAAAAGTACTGGTCAATGTGGACAGATATGGCAACACATCGTCCGCCACAGTGCCGTCCATGCTGGACGAAGCGGTGCGCGACGGACGCATCCAGAAAGGTCAGACCGTACTTTTAGACGCTTTTGGAGCAGGACTGACCTATGGCGCCATCCTGCTGCGCTGGTGACGATTTCGTAAAATGTTCGGCCTTTTTACAAAGCCGTCTGAAATTCGACTTTTTACGAGAGCATCAATCACTGACCGATACCTGATTGTTCGCGAGTGCATCAACGACCATGCTGAGTATTCGAAAAATAGGCATATTGAGCAGAACCTACCGGCATCTCAACCGATACCGGCAGATACTGGGGGTCCTGATCAGTTATGGATTTGGCGAAATCGTTGATCTTCTGAAGATTGACCAGTATCTAGACGTCGGCCTCCAGATCGTCTCCAAAAGCCGGACAGGCCGGATAGAAAAACTGTCTCGCGCGGAAAGAATTCGAATGGCTATCGAAGACCTGGGGCCTACTTACATCAAATTGGGGCAGATTCTCTCCACCCGCCCCGATCTGATTCCCGCCGATTTCGTGACCGAATTTTCCAAACTTCAAGACAATGTGCCGGCCTTCGAATATCGAGAGGTAGAAAAGATCATTCTGTCCGAATTCGGTGTTCCGGTCGAAGCGTTTGTGAGCCGTATGGAGGAAACGCCGATCGCGTCGGCCTCCATCGCTCAGGTACACCGG
>JAJYBO010000226.1 GCA_021778975.1 Deltaproteobacteria bacterium | reverse complement strand
CGTAAAAAGTCCGGATGCTTGCGTTGCGCTGCATCCCTCGTCGTTGCGGCGTACCATAAGTACGCATCACGCCTTGCGGATTTGCGCGCCTTGCCTGCGAATTTTTTACAAAGCCGTCTGAAATTCGGCTTTTTACGAAGTTGTCATAATGACCGTCGTTCAAACGGATATTCTTGTAAAATCGGCGATGGAATCGAACATGGACGCAATACCGGCTAAAAGCGCCAGTCGGTTATTCCGAACCGCGGGGTCATCCGCCATTACCAGAACCGCATCAAAAAACGCATCCACCGCATTTCTCAGGGATGCAATGGCGCGCAGCGCTTCGGAAAAATCGCTCCGGCCCATACAGCCATCTACCTGGGTTTTAACCTGCTGGAAAGCCGTATAAAGACCGGATTCACTGGCGTCCTGGAACAGAGAGGTATCCACCTTCTGCGCGGCAGTCTGGACATCGGATTTGCGAATGATGTTCACCACCCGTTTGAACGCCGTGGCCAGCGGCTCGAAATCCGGTGCGGACTTCAAGGCTTCCAGCGCGCGCACCCGGTTCCAGACATCGGGAATCGGCTCCGCGCCGACACTCAGGACGGCGGCGACACTGTCTTTGGCGGCCCCCTGTTCCACCAGGAGAAATGCCATGCGATTCTGTAAGAATTCCTGTAACTGCAACATGGTTTCCGAGATATGAGAGGTATCGAATCTCTCGTAGAGTTTCAGGCTGGTTTCCAGTACGCTGGACAGGGGAAACATGAACTTCTGGTTCAGCATGATCTGGATAATCCCGATGGCCTGGCGACGAAGCGCATACGGATCGGATGCGCCGGTCGGGGTCAGTCCGATGCTGAAGCAGCCGCAGAGACTATCTATTTTGTCCGCAATGCTCAGGACGGCGCCGGTAACGGTTTCGGGGAGCGGGCCTCCGGAATACGCGGGCAGATAATGCTCTTCGATGGCTGTGGAGACGGCTTCGGGTTCACCGGATTTGGCGGCATACACCCTGCCCATCGCCCCTTGGAGTTTGGGGAATTCCACCACCATTTGGGTAACCAGATCGGCCTTGCACAGCCGCGCGGCGCGGGATGCCATGTCAATGGTCCGGTCATCCAGTCCGGCCCTGGCCGCGATGAATTCCGCCAGTTTCTGCACTCGAAGGGTTTTGTCATAGACAGATCCAAGTTTTGCCTGAAACAGCACCCCTTTCAGACGTTCCACACAGGTATCCAGCGGCGTTTCCAGATCGGCCCGGTAAAAAAAACGGGCGTCGTTGAGTCTGGCTCTCAGCACCCGTTCGTGCCCTTTGGCCACTACCGCCATATCGGCGGCATGGGTGTTGTTGACAGCGATGAAACACGGCATGAGCTTTCCATGTTGGTCCACCACCGCAAAATATTTCTGGTGTTCACGCATGGAGGTAATCAGCACCTTGTCCGGGATCTCCAGGAAAGCCTCGTCAAATTTGCCGGCAACGGCCACCGGGTATTCCACCAGATTGGTGACGATATCCACCAGTTCGTTGTCGGGCAGCACTTTGCCCGCCAGGTGTTCGGCCGTTTTGGAAACTTCTTCGAGAACCATTTTTCGGCGCGCATCCACATCCGCAACAACTTTTACCTGACGCAGCGCTTCCACATATTCGTGAGGTTCGCTGATGCTGATTTTGTCGGGCGCCATAAACCGGTGCCCGGAGGTGTGCCGATTGCTGGTGATATTTCCCACATCGAAGGGAATGATTTCACTGCCGTACAGCGCCAGAATGGAATGGATCGGTCTTGCAAACTGAACCCGCTGATCCGCCCATTTCATGGTTTTGGGAAAGGGTATGGACTGAACCATATCCGGAAGCAGCGATTTCAGGATGTCCACCGTACCCCGTCCCGTTTCAACGACACTGGCGCACAAATACCTTCCTTTGGGGGTTTCCTTGATGTGAATATCGCTCAGCGGCAGATGTACTTTTTCAGCAAATTTTTCGGCAGCCACCGTCGGTTTGCCGTTTTCGTCATAGCCGGCTTTGGCTGGGGGTCCCATAATTTCCGTTTTAAGCGTTGTCTGCTGGGGAGCAACGCCTTCGATTTCCACGGCAATCCGTTTCGGAGTTCCATAAGTGCGGGCTTTTCCGTGTGTGACGCGGGCGTCATCGAGCTTCCGCATCAGGTTCGATGCCAGAAACGTCAGCGCAGGTACAATATAACCGGCTGGAATTTCTTCAGATCCAATTTCGAGTAACACTGTATCCATATCTACCTCAATTGTCTAAAAAGGAAAACGCTGTCCGCTTCCATTATCTATTTTCGATCATGAGGGGAAACCCTAACGATTCCCGCTGCTTCAGGTATGCTTCCGCACAGGCTCTGGCCAGATTGCGGATCCGGGTGATATAGCCGGTGCGTTCCGTGACGCTGATGGCGCCCCTGGCATCCAGAAGGTTGAAGGTATGGGAGCATTTCAAACAGTACTCATAGGCCGGAAGCACCAGTGACTGCGCGATGACCCGTTTGGATTCCGCTTCGTACTGATTGAAAAAAGAAAAGAGCAGTTCCACATCCGCCACCTCGAAATTGTAGGTAGATTGCTCCACTTCTTGCTGGTGATATACCTGACCATAGGTAATATCCTCGTTCCATTTGAGATCATACACATTGTCCACGCCCTGAAGATACATGGCGATCCGCTCCAGACCGTATGTCAGTTCGACCGATATGGGGTGCAGTTCGATACTGCCGGCGATCTGGAAATAGGTGAACTGGGTCACCTCCATGCCATCCAGCCAGACTTCCCATCCCAGGCCGGACGCCCCCAGGGTGGGGGACTCCCAGTCGTCCTCGACGAACCGGATGTCATGCGCCAGAGGGTTGATGCCCAGTGCTTCGAGGCTTTGCAGATATTGATCCTGAACGTCCAGTGGTGACGGCTTCAGAAGCGTTTGAAACTGATAATAATGCTGAAGGCGATTGGGGTTTTCTCCGTAACGACCATCCGTTGGCCTCCGGGAAGGTTGCACATAGGCGACGTTCCAGGGTTCTGGCCCCAAGGCTTTCAGCAGTGTAAACGGGTGAAAAGTGCCGGCGCCCACCTGAAGATCGAAGGGCTGAACCAGCACGCAGCCTTTGTCGCCCCAGAACTTCTGTAACGTCAGTATCACATCCTGAAAGTTCATTGTCATCCTCATCAATAAAATTGAAAGTAAACGGTTTTGGCCCGCGTATGGCGGGCCTACAGCGACGTCACCATCAGTCCATCGCTATCAATATCCGTATCCAGCAGGCAGCCTTCCGGAATTTCGGCAATTTTTTCCCGCCAGTCATCGCGGAGCCGGTCAATGTCATTGGTATCCCCAATCGCCCAGATACAGCCGCCGCCTCCCGCGCCGGTGAATCTGGCGCCGCAGTTGTGGGACTGGGCCGCCTGAACCAGACGCTCGCCCGCAGCATTCAGAACATCCGGCGTCATCTGCCGCCGGGTTGCGGTTTCCAGGTTCATGATGTCCCCGGCAAGACGATACTGGCGAGAACGAATGGCATCGGCAAATCGTTGGGAGTGTACGGTGATGGTTTTCCATAATTCGCGGGTGTTTCCGGCGATAAACTGCTGCACCCACCGGCCATTGATATCTTTGGACTCATGCGGCGCTCCGCTGTAGGCGATCAGGATGTGCCTGGCAAAATCCCGATACCCCGCTTTGGGGACAAGGGCTTTTCTGTCAAACCCGCCGGGGCTGAGCGCATCCTTCCAGTACCAGACGTTTACGCCTCCGTAAGCCGCTGCCAATTGATCCTGAAGTCCGCATGGAACTCCGGCCACGCTTTCCTCGATCGCATGGGCGGTCATGACTATCTGTCGCCGTGTTAGCGGTTTTGTCCCAGTCTTTTCAAAGAGATGCGAGAAGGCCGCCACCAGCGCCACGGCCGCTGCGGAAGATCCGCCCAATGCGCTTCGCGGGGGAGACGCGGATTCAATTTCGATATGCACGCCACCGACACCAAAATAATCGGCGATAGCCAGCATCAACCCCAACGGGCCGCTAAAGGAGAGAGCGTCCGATGCAAGTGTAACGCTATCAAACCCTTTGGAGGTGATGGTGATCCGCCCTTCATGCCACGAGGAAATACGAACCCGCGTTCTCAATCGGATAGCGGCGTTTATGGTGCAGGGCGACATGCGCCTCAATGGCAGATGAAAGGTCTTGATGTCAAGCGTTCCGCCCATATCAATCCGACAGGGGGCCGATGCTTCTATGGCGGCGGATTTTAGAATGTTACGATAAGGTTCTGTCATGGATATCCACTGGTTGAAATATGTACCCGCTAAAAAAGAAATGCAGCATATCGAAGGCGCAGAAAAAATTCAACCATCGAATTGAAAATCGAGTCCTCGAATCGCCGCGCCCAGAAGCGCCGCCTCGGAATTCAGGATGACATGAACAGGAAATGTTTCCATCAATGTGGACAGGCGTCCTTTGTGGCGAAACGCTTTCATGAAAAGTCCGTTTTGCAGAGCGGAAACAATGCGCGGCGGAATACCGCCTCCCAAATAAACGCCGGCGATCGCCATTGTTTTTAAAGCCAGATTTCCGGTTTCGGCGCCTAAAATGGAGATAAACCGATTCAGGGTGGACTGGCAAAGTCCGCACGGTCTTTTATTGTTGAGGCCGGCGCTGACAATGACCGGTACGGGATCATGCCCCGCCTCTATTTGCCGGGTCAGCCACATCGGTTCTGTGTCGGGTCCGGTTTCTTTCAGAAAATTGTAAATGTTTTCGATACCGATACCGGAACATACCCGTTCCGTGCTGACATGCTCGAAGCGATCCAGGAGATGCTGTAGCAGTCTGGTTTCTTCGGCGGTTGTCGGTGCGAAATCGGCATGTCCCCCTTCCGATGGATATGCCTGATACCGGGTTCCATTGTGGACGAGATATGTCTCG
>JAJYBO010000225.1 GCA_021778975.1 Deltaproteobacteria bacterium | reverse complement strand
ATGCCAGTTGTTGTCATACCAGTAAAAACAGCCATCCATACCCGCAGCGCCGATATCACGGGCCACCTGCCGGGCGCGCGCCTCGCTGTCGAGGAAAAAAGACAGAAATGTGGCGGAATCGCCAGCAGGATCCGGTATTCGACGAAATGTCACGCCATCACAACAGGACAGTGCATCTTTCAACGCCTGTTTATGAGCGCGCTGGGTTTTCAGCATGCGGTCCAATTTCCGAAGCTGGGCAAGCCCGACGGCCGCATTGAGTTCGCTGATCCGGTAGTTGGCGCCCATCATGAGATGATTTTCAAGACCACGATCGTTTCCGATATGGTCGTGACCGTGATCCGCCACGGCATGGGCTTTTTCATAGATGTGGGGATCGGCAGTCACCACCGCGCCGCCTTCACCGCAGGTGACGGTTTTGACCGGATCGAATGAAAAACAACCGGCATGACCGAACGTTCCCGCGAATTTGCCATCACAGGAGGCTCCCAGAGACTGACAGGCATCTTCGATCAGGATCAGTCCTTTCTCGTCACAAATGGATTTGAGCGCCTTTATATCGGCCATGGCGCCGCACATATGCACCGGCGCGACAGCCCGTGTCCGGGATGTAATCGCCGCCCGAACCGCGGCAGGACTCAGACACAGCGTATCGTCAATATCCGCGAAGATCGGAATTGCACCCGCGGTCAGCAAAGCTTCCACCGTAGCCACAAACGTAAACGGCGGTACGATGACTTCATCGCCCGCGCCAATGCCGCAGGCTGCTATGGCAACATTCAACGCCGCGGTGCCACTGGAACACAGGTGTGCATGTCCGGTACTCAAATATCCGGCCAGCTCCTGTTCAAAAGTTCTGGCTTTCCAGCGGCCCTGACGCGCCTGATCGAAACCATATCGAAACAACACGCCAGTATCCAGAACTTCCTGAACTTCTCTGCGTTCTTCGTCTCCAAACCATTCAAAACCCGGCATGACATGCCTCCTTATTATTGCTTTTAGGGCATCAACCGTGGCGATTTTTAAGATTCAGCCGCGATTTTCCCCCTGCAAGTTCTTCTGTAAAATACTGTTTCATCGCCATGCGCGCATATTGACCCGACCGGGTACCCAGAAACTTTTCATGCACCACCACCACGGAGACCACGAGTTTTTTGCCGCTGTTTCTATCCCCGGCAAACCCGATGAACCAGTCGTAATGCTGTACATGCGTTTTATTATCAAGGGATCCTGTTTTACCGCCAATCTCGAGGCGGGACAGGATATTGTCCTGGCGATATCCTCTGAAAGCCTTTCTGCCGGTTCCGGAAGTGATCGTGGCTTCCATCATGTGGATCATGATTTCGGAAGTTCTGGGAGATACCACCTGTTTCAAGGGGACGGACGGACTCCGATACAGGACATCGCCCTTTTCATCTGTAATGTGATCTATCATGCTCGGCACTGTCAGCGCGCCCCGGTTCAAAATGGTGCTGACTATTACGGCCCCGTGCATTGGTGAAATGGCGGTGACATGATTGTATCCACAGGCGATCTCCGCAAGACGGAACGGTTCGCTATCAATTGACATGACGCTTGGCTGAACGGATATTTCAAGATCAATGGCCTTGTTGAATCCGAACGCTTCTGCATACTGACCCAGCAATGCACCGCCCAGATTATATACGCCGATCTTACCGAAAACGGAATTCACGGACTGCGCAAAGGAATCCATCAATGTTATTTTTTGTGAATACCGGGTTATTTTATTGCTTATCTGAGACTTGTACAATGTGTGCTTTCCGCCCGTGAAAGAAACTGTGGTTTCCGGGTAGAAATTGCATCTGTCAACCGCCGCGGAAGCCGTGATGATCTTGAACGTGCTGGCCGCCGGAAATATATCGCTCACACAGGGATTGCCGGACGGATTGATTTTATCAAACCCCGCCATGGCCAGCACCCTTCCGGTGGAAGGCTCCATCGCGACAATACCGATATACCGAACCGTCGCGGGATTCAGGCTTTTCATCATGAAATTCTGAAGCGACGAATCCAGGGTGGTGGTGACATGATAATTTCGTCCATTGCTGGAAATATCAAAGCGCTTCTGGTCCAGACCGGCCGGCGCGAGGCTTCCCAAAAGCCCCCGCACCTCGGTCTTGTCCATCAGTTTCACCGGTGTTACCGGTGTTTTCGGCAAAACCGGAGCCGGCCCAACCCTGGCGACGTTTTCAGGAGCATGAAGCCGGCTGAATACACCGGACATACAGCTCGATCCGCCGATCACCCAGAATCCAGCGCCTATCAGCAGGAGAAAAACTCCGAAATAACGGCGCATCCGGCGGGATCTACGCCTTGCCGCAGCGATTCGGTTCAGCCGCGCCTGATAATCTCGCCACTCCATCCGGACATTGGAACTTCCTATCGAAAAACGGGTATTCATAGCAAATTCTGTTTTTATGCGATACCTGTTGAGAAGAACGAAATCACTGATGATGGATTCTCGTAAATCATGACAGAGCGGTTCCGGGTTTTACAACGGTTTCAACAGTACCAACGGTGCAGTGATGATCTTCAACCGCGGCCAGCACCATCCCCTGGGATAAAATGCCCATCAATTTTGCGGGTTGCAGATTGGCAACGATGATGACCTGTTTTCCGACAAGACTTTCCGGGGTGTAAGACCCCGCGATTCCTGCCACAACAGTGCGGATTTCCCCCATATCCACTTCGAGCTTCAGCAGCTTTCGGGCTTTGGGTACGGGTTCGGCCTTCAGAATTCGCGCCACGCGCAAATCCACTTTTCTGAATTCTTCGATACTGATTTCCGGCTTAAAAACTGGCGGTTCCGGTATTACGGGTTCTGATACCTCCGCATCTTCTGTTTTGGGTTTGAGTTCGATCCGGGGAAAAAGCGTCGTTGATTTCGGAATAGTGTTTCCGGATGGCAGGCGTCCCCATTGTTTCAGCCGCAGAAGCTGATAATATGGCTTTTCAGTATCTTCGCCCAGGTGGCGCTGCATGGATGCCGACGTATCTGGCATGATGGGAAATATCAGTCCGGATACAATCCGCAATCCTTCAAGCAGATTGTAAATAACGGTTTGAAGCTGCCGAGTGGATGCTTTGGATTTGGCCAGCACCCATGGCGCCGTAACATCTATGTACTTGTTCATTCGGCTGATGAATTCCCAGATCGCCATGACCCCTTTATGGAATGCAAAAGACGTCATGGCTATTTCAAAGTCGCGCACCGCAGATATGGCGTCAGCACGGATGTTGCGCGTCAGCTCCGGATCTACCCCCGGATCCGGATGTGGCACGACGCCCTTGAAATATTTATGCGCCATCGCGATGACCCGTGAAAACAGATTTCCCAGATCATTGGCCAGATCCGCATTGATACGCCCCACCAGCGCTGTTTCGCTAAAACCGGAATCAAGCCCGAAAACCATTTCCCGCATCAAAAAATACCGGAACGCATCCAGCCCGTAAACATTCTTGAGTTCCAGAGGCTCAACCACATTCCCCAGACTTTTGGACATCTTACTTTGATCCACATTCCAGTATCCGTGGACGTTCAGATGCTGAAACACGGGTATCCCCGCTGCCTTTTGGATGATGGGCCAGTAAATTCCGTGCGGTTTCAAAATATCTTTGGCCACGATGTGTTGCACATGCGGCCAGAATTTTTGAAACAGAGGCCCATCCGGATATCCCAGCGCGGAAACATAGTTCAGCAGGGCGTCAAACCACACATATGTCACATAATTGTCGTCAAATGGCAGTGAGATACCCCATTGAAGCCTGCTTTTGGGCCTCGATATACATAAATCTTCCAGAGGTTCGCTTAAAAAAGACAGCACCTCGTTGCGATACCTTTCTGGACGGATAAAATCCGGATTGGCCTCGATATGCGAAACAAGCCATTCTTGATACCGGCTCATCCGAAAGAAATAGTTGGTTTCCTTGATAATTTCGGGCGGTGTTTCGTGATCCGGACATTTTCCATCCACCAATTCCCGCTCGGTGTAAAAACGCTCACATCCGAAACAATACAATCCCTCGTATTCGCTGAAATAAATATCTCCGGCATCGTAAATTTTCTGGAGTACCTGCTGGACCACGGCAATGTGGCTGGGATCCGTGGTGCGGATAAACGCAGAGTAGTCAATATTGAGCTGGGGCCACAAGTCGCGGAAAAGCCCGCTGATTTTATCCACGTAAGCCCGCGGGGTAATGGCTTCTTTCTGGGCGGCCCGGATGATTTTATCACCATGTTCGTCGGTGCCGGTCAGAAAAAACACATCGCGCTCCTGCATCCGGTTGAACCGAGCGGCGACATCCGCGACAATCGTGGTATAGGCATGCCCCAGATGGGGTCTGGCGTTGACGTAATAAATAGGCGTTGTAATATAAAACGGATCAGGCATTTAAAGGTTCCTTTGGGCTTTCTGTAATCATTTCATCGAGACCGATTTCAGTTTCGTTTCCGTCTTCAAGCCGGATGGCGATGCGGGATGCGATGGGGTTGTGTCGAATGACTTTCCCCTCCCCTTTGGCGGTCATCACGGTTTTACCGATTTTGGGAAGCTCCGAACGCAGCGACCGGTAAGTTTCGTACTCGTAGGTCAGACAGCACATCAATCTGCCGCACTGACCGGAAATTTTGGTAGGGTTCAGCGAAAGGCACTGCTCTTTGGCCATCCGGATGGAAACAGGCCCGAATTTGTCCAAAAACGTCGAGCAGCATATTTCGCGGCCACACCGGCCAATGCCGCCGCAAATTTTAGCCTGGTTCCGGATGCCGACCTGACGCATTTCGATCCGAACACACAGTTCACGAACCAGCATCTTGACAAGCTGGCGAAAATCCACCCGCGTTTCGGATGTAAAGAAGAACGTTATCTTGCTGGCGTCAAACGTAACTTCCACCGCGAACAGATTCATGTTCAAATTCAATTTTTTGACACAGATCTGACAGAACGAAAAAGCCTTCT